>JBGTHX010000312.1:0-8261 GCA_041746055.1 Lewinella sp.
GGCCTGCGACGCCATCTGCGGCGCCCGGCCGGGTGCCCGCCGGGAGATCCTCGAGGGCTACATCAACCGCATCAAGGAGCTCGAAGAGATCGCCAAGAAGAATGAGGGCGTCAACTCCGCCTTCGCCATGCAGGCGGGCCGTGAACTGCGCGTCCTGGTGGAAGCCGACAAGGTCAGCGACCAGCACGCCGACGAACTGAGCTTCAAGATCAGCCAGGAGATCCAGGAGACCATGCAGTACCCCGGACAGATCAAGGTGATGGTGATCCGGGAGACGCGGTCGGTGGCTTACGCAAGGTAACCAACCGTCCGACGGTTAGCGAACGACCACCCGCCCGCTAAAGGCGCGATCCCCGTCGGGAACGTATAAAGTATAGAGGCCCGGGCTCAGGTTATTGACCGAGACCCGGGCCTCTCCGTATTGGCCGGAGATGTCCTGCCGGCTGACCTCGCGGCCGTCGATGCCGTAGAGGACGGCGACCGTAGGCCGGTGAATCTCCCCCAGCGGGAGCAGGAAGCTGCCGGTGGCCGGGTTCGGATAAACGCTGAGCCGGCCTGCGTAGATCTCCCGGACGGGGGTGGAAATGAAGCTGAGGGGCCAGCCGATATCGTAGAGGATGCCAAGGGTGACGGAACCGGGATCGTGGGCGGCCTCACCGGCTGCCAGTGAGGGGGTCATAAGGGCGTTGGGTGAGCCGGCCGGGTACTCGGCCTCGTCGAGATGGCTCACGCTGCTGCCCACGTCAAAGGTTTCCGGGGCGTAAAGGGGGACGGGTTCGCCGCCGTTCTTGGCTACGGCGCTGTCACCTACGAAGTCCAGCCGGTCGATCACGGCCGTCAGTAACTCCGGGGAGGGGTTGTCGAATTCCGCGGCATCCACGAGGGAACGTCCGGGAGGAGTTTCCAGGAAGAGGTCGTAAACGATGAAACGGCCGTCGTAGCCGATGATGACGGTATCCGCGTTGACGGTATCCACACTACTCAGAATGCCAAGGCCGTGACCCAGTTCGTGCAGGAAGACGGTGGCCAGGTCGATGCGGTTGCGGGGTACGCGCCCGTCGGTGCTATAGTTCCAGTTGGCGGTGCTGTTCACCACGACACTGATATCGGCCTGGTCCTGTCGGTTGAGGGTATCGCCGAAAATGGCCTCGGCGAGCGCCACGGGGTACCAGATGTCACGGTCCAGGGTGCGGGAGAAGCCGCGGTACAGGGTGCCGGGGCCGGCACTCGCCAGGAGGCGATCGTCCGCTTCGTCGCGCCAGTCTACCTCCACCCGGATGGGCACGTTGGAGATCAGGTAGCTGCCCCAGATGTCGGCGGCGAATTGCATGCTGTTGCGGGCGGCTTCCGGAACGCTGTCGGTGTAGACGAGGTTGAAGGTCGCCGTGAGGGGGGCGCTGCCGTCGACCACGCTGGCCCGCGGGGGTACGTAGGCCTGTATGGTGTCCTCCGTCCCGCAGGTGATCATGGGGGCGAGATCGTAGATGGGGGCCTGCGCCCGTAGCACCGAGCCGAGCAGGAGTAGGAGTATAGCTAAGCGCATCCGGGTAGTTTTTTGGGGGGAGGAGGTTATTGGAAAATCTTCTCGGTCTCGCTGTAATCCAGGGATTCGGACTTGGCGTATTCGATGGCCCGGCGGGCCGTGGCTTCCGCCTTTTCCTGTTGGCCGGTCTTCTGGTAAAGCCAGGCCAGGGTGTCGAGGTTCGGGTAGTAGGGATGCAGTTCGACCGATTTCTCGGCCCACCCGATCGCCCGGGCAAGTTGCTCCGGATCGTCGCTGTTTTCGTAGAAATTCCAGGCGATTCCGTTGAGCTCCGCGTAATTCTCCGAGGGATAGCGGGTATAGTGCTCCAGGGCGAGGGGGAGGTAATGCTTCATGTCGCGCTTGCGCTCGTAGTAGAGCAGGGCGTAGGAGGAGTGGAGCTGTTCCCAGAGGGGGCCACCGGTTTCCCGGTAGTAGTCTTTGATACTTTCGGGGGCTACCAGGCTACGCTCCCGGTTGTCGCGGTGGTAGCTGTTGACCAGGGCGCGCTGAATGGGGGAGAGGGCGGCACCGCTGCCCAGCTCGCGTTCGATGTCGGCGGCGTGCTCGGTGAGGTAATTCATGCGGGCACCACCCACCTCACCCGGGCTGGCGACCAGCAACTCGAGGTGGGCGGGGGAAGACCAGTCCTCCTGGCCGGCCAGGTACTGGCCTACGATACGGTCGGCCCGCGCCTCGTCGTTGGCCTGCGTCAGCTGCCGGGCAAACAGCATCAGGAATTCGGGGCTGTCCTCTCCGGCCTCAAACCGCTGCTCCAGGGCACCCAGGCTCTGGTCGGAAACGGCCACGTCGGCGAGCTCGAGCAGGGCGGGGGCGGGAATGAATCCGAGGCCCTTGTGGACCAACTCGCCCGCTCCGTTCACGAAGAGGTAGGAGGGGTAGGCGGCAACGCCGTAGCGCTCGGCCAGGCCGGGACCTTCACCCTTCTCCATGTCGAATTTGGCGTTGATGAAGCGATCGTTGTATACCGCCCCGACTTCCGGATCGGGGAATACCTGGGCCACCATCATCTTGCAGGGCCCGCACCAGGTAGTGTAGGCGTCGATGAAGATCAGCTTGTCTTCGGCACTGGCCTGGGCGAGTAATTCTTCAAAGGGCTTCTCGATGAAGGAAATGCCTTCTCCCCCCTGGGCGGAAAGGGTGGCGGAAAGCAGGAGCAGGTAAAAAAAGTGCTTCATAGTTCGAGCCGGCCGAGCCGGCGGATTTTCGATGAGTCAATTCGCTTCCCGGCGCTACCACCGGGAAGAAAGGGTTTGGGCGGCAATCCGGCCTCCCGGTAGCGGGAACCGTAAAATTCCCTCTTGCTCGGGTGGCCGCCGTCGCAGACGTTAAAGATACCGGACGTCCGGCTTCGGATGATGAAACGCACTGCGTCCACCGCCTGGTCCTGCCGTAGCATGTTTACCGGGGCATCTCCGTCGGGTATGGCGTCCAGCCGTCTGAAAAAGCGGACGGGATCGCGCCCGGGCCCGTACAGTCCCCCCAGCCGGAATATGGATAATGGGCCAACAGCGTGGTCCTCCAGCCAGCGTTCCGCCGCCACCACCGCCCGGGAGGAATCCGTATCCGGAGCTACGGGAGTTCCTTCCGTTACCTCTCCGGTTACCGTACGGCCGTAAACCCCCGTGCTGCTGGTGTAGATCACGTGCAGATCCCGGCTAAGGTAAGGCTGAAGGGTAGAAAGGGCGTCGAGGTACCGGTCCGTGGCGTCCGCACCGTGGGTACGTCCGCCGGGGGGCAGGGTGATCACCAGGGCATTGGCTCCGTCCAGTAGAGGGGACAGTCCTTGCGCCCGCGCTGGCAGTTCCAGGTCAAAGGCCCGGGCGCCGAGTCGGGTGATGGCCCCGGTGGTCTCCGGTCGACGGGCGGAGGCATGAACGGCAAGCCCGCCTTCACGCAGCGCCTGAACCAGGGCCAGCCCCAGCCAACCGGTGCCGAGCACGGCGACCTTTTTAGTTGTCTCCGTAGGCTTCAAAACGCGAATAGATTGGAGGGATGACGGCCACCGGACGGTGTAGCGGTATGTGTAATCATATAAGTTATATTAAGGTATTTAATCCAAATATTTAATCATTTTGATTGTGAAATAGACGGAAAAGCCGTAAATTTGTGGACACAATACGGGTCCTACAGGGGGTCATTGTAGTCGAATTACAGTCCCCGTGGCCCAAAGAACTAACATGTTTTGAGTGAGTATTTACGGGAGGAGGGCGATTCGGTCCTCCTTTCCTTTTTGCAACCTGTTTCGGGAGTCCCGGTGTAATCACCGGGGCTCTTTTTTATGCTGGGTCTTGCGGCGGACCAAGTCGCGGCCGCGGCCTTATCATTGCAGCATGGCGGACGAACTGCAAAACCGGTGGGAACAGGAATCGGCCGGGCGCCGGTACCTGTCGGCCCAGCAGACCGACGCGGTGGCCGCCTACTTGGCGGACATCCACTTTCTGCTCCCGGGAGAGGAGATAACCGGCATAGGCGTCCCCGGGGAGGGCAACATGAACGTGACCCTCCGGGTGCTCACTACCCGCCGCAATTTTATCGTCAAGCAGAGCCGCCCGTGGGTAGCCAGGTTTCCGCAACTGGCCGCTCCGGAGGAGCGGATCCTCATTGAACGGGAGTTTTACCGGGCTACCCGCGCCGAGCACTTTCTCTCCGGGCACATGCCGGAGCTGCTCCGGGCCGACGCCGGGAACTTCACCCTGATCTTTGAGGACCTGCTGGACGCCGACGACATGGTCTACGTCTACGAGCCCGATCAGAGTTTTACCCGCAGCCAGCTCTCCACGCTCCTGGAGTTCGCCGCCCGCCTGCACGCGCTGCCGGTTGACTCCTTCGACGATAACCTGGCGCTCAAGACACTGAACCACGCCCACATCTTCGACCTGCCCTTCCGCCCCGACAACGGCTTCCCCCTGGATGCCATCTACCCCGGACTGGCCGAAGTGGCCCGGCCCTTTCAGCACGATACCCGCTTGCGGAGCGCGGTAGCGCGCCTGGGTGAGGAATACCTCAAAACCGGTACCACGCTGATCCATGGCGACTACCACCCTGCCAGCTTTCTCGACAACGAGAGCCGCGTCTACGTCATCGATACGGAATTCGCCCACCTGGGCCGCCCGGAATTCGATATCGGTATCCTTATGGCTCACCTGCTGCTGAGCCGGGCTACCGAGAAGCGGATACTGCAAATCGACACCGATTACCGGAAGCCGGCCGGATTCGATGCCGGACTGGCGCGCCGGTTCTCCCAGGTAGAGATCATGCGCCGCCTGATCGGCATCGCCCAGCTGCCGGTGTCCATCACCCTGGACGAGCGGCGGCAGTTGCTGGAGCGGGCCCGCCTGGGGCTGATCTGACTCAACCCGTCTCACTGTCAGGCCGTTCTAGTAGACGGTGACAGAATGGCGCGTTCCCGTCCCTGGCGCGGAATTCGCGCGGGGGGGTATGGGGCTGCGCTATCTTTACGTTATCGTACTACCCCGCACCCGCCCCGATCGTCATCGGGGCCCCTACCTATCAGATAAGTAAGAGAAATATGTTCAAGGCCCTAAAGAAACTGTTCGGTTCCAAGCAGGACCGCGACGTGGCAACCTACCAGCCGATCGTCGATGAGATCAACGAAATTTACGAGGGCCTCGCCACACTCTCCAACGACCAGTTGCGGCAACGCACCGACACTTTCCGGGAACGCATCCGTGAGTACCTGTCCGGTATCGACGACGAGATCGCCAACCTCCGCCAGGAGGCCGAGGCCGAAACCGATTTCCGCCGCAAGGACGATATCTACAAGGAAGTGGACCGCCTCGGTGACCAGCGCAACGAGGAACTGGAAGTAGTGCTCAAAGAGATCCTACCCGCTGCCTTCGCCACCGTGAAGGAAGCCGCCCGCCGCTTCACTGAAGGCCCCCTGACGGTCACCGCCACCGATGCCGACCGCGAACTGGCCGCCGCCAAGGAGTACGTGACCACCGACGACGCGGGTAACGCCACCTTTAACAATACCTGGATGGCCGCCGGCGGCGAGATCGAGTGGAACATGGTCCACTACGACGTGCAGCTGATCGGCGGACAGGTACTCCACGACGGTAAGATCGCCGAGATGCAGACGGGTGAGGGTAAAACCCTCGTCGCCACGCTGCCAGCCTACCTCAACGGACTGAGCGGCCGCGGCGTACACGTCGTGACCGTCAACAACTACCTCGCCCAGCGGGACGCCGAGTGGATCGGACCCGTCATGCAGTTCCTGCAGCTCAGCATCGACTGTATCGACCTCTACCGGCCCCACAGCCCCGACCGCGTGAAGGCCTACGCCGCCGATATCACCTATGGTACCAATAATGAGTTCGGCTTCGACTACCTGCGCGACAATATGGTACGGGCCACGGCTGACAAGGTGCAGCGTCACCACCACTTCGCGATGATCGACGAGGTTGACTCGGTACTGGTGGACGACGCCCGTACCCCGCTCATCATCTCCGGTCCGGTGACCAATAACGCCGACGACCAGGACTATCTCGAACTGAAGCCCGCCATCGAGCGGCTCATCGCCCAGCAACAGAAGACGGCCAATAAGTTCCTGACCGAGGCCAAGCGTCTCTTCAAGGAGGGCTACGTCGGCGTGGAGGAAGGCGAAGCCGGTCTGGCGCTCTACCGCGCGTACCGGGCCTACCCCAAGAGCCGCCCCCTGATCAAGTTCCTCTCCACGGAGGGCGCCCGGGTACTGCTCCAGAAGTCGGAGAATACCTACATGTCCGAGAACAACAAGCGGATGCCCGAGGTGGATGCCGAGTTGTACTTCACCATAGATGAGAAGAACCGTCAGGTGGATCTCACCGATCTGGGTACCGAGTTCCTGAGCAAGTACAACGAGGACCCCAACTTCTTTATCCTCCACGACCTCGCCACCAGCATGGCAGAGGTGGATAACCGCTCCAATCTCAGTAAGGAAGACAAGGCCCTGGCCAAGAACAAGCTGGCCCAGGAATTCGGCGTAAAGTCCAAGCGACTCCATGCGATCAGCCAGTTGCTGAAGGCCTACGCCCTCTTCGAGCGCGACAGCGAGTACGTCGTTATGGACGGCCAGGTAAAGATCGTCGACGAGCAGACCGGCCGTATGATGGAGGGCCGCCGCTACTCCGACGGACTGCACCAGGCCCTCGAGTCCAAGGAGAACGTCGAGGTGGGCGAGCTCACCCAGACCTACGCCACGGTCACCCTCCAGAATTACTTCCGGATGTACCACAAGCTGTGCGGTATGACCGGTACGGCCGAAACCGAGGCCGGGGAATTCTGGGAGATCTACAAGCTCGACGTGGTGGTAATCCCCACCAACCGTCCGATCCAGCGCGACGACCGCAACGACCTCATTTACAAGACCGACCGCGAGAAATTCAATGCCGTCATTGACGACATCGTCGAGTTGAGCAACGCCGGTCGCCCCGTGCTGGTGGGTACCACCGCGGTAGACATCAGCGAGAAGCTCAGCCGGATGCTCAAGCTGCGCGGCCTGGACCACAATGTCCTGAACGCCAAGCAGCACCAGCGGGAGGCCGACATCGTCGCCGCGGCCGGACGGCCCGGCAAGGTGACCATCGCCACCAATATGGCCGGCCGGGGTACCGACATTAAGATCAACGACCAGGTCAAGAAGGCCGGCGGCCTCGCGATCATCGGCACCGAACGCCACGACAGCCGGCGCGTCGACCGGCAGCTCCGCGGTCGTGCCGGCCGCCAGGGCGACCCGGGTTCGAGCCAGTTCTACATCAGCCTGGAGGATAAGCTCATGCGCTACTTCCAGAGCGAGCGAATTGCCAAATGGATGGACCGCGCCGGCCACAAGGAGGGTGACGTTATCCAGGCTGGCATTGTGACCAAATCCATCGAGAATGCCCAAAAGAAGGTCGAAGAGAACAACTTCGGCATCCGGAAACGGCTGCTCGAATACGATGACGTTATGAATATCCAGCGGGAGGCCATCTACCGCAAGCGCGACAACGCCCTGTCCGGACAGCGCCTCAGCCTCGACCTCAACAATTCCTTCGAGGGACTGATCGACGACGTGGTCTACGCCCATAAGCAGGGCGGCTCCTACGAGACCTTCCGCCTGGCCACCCAGCGATTGCTGGGCTTCGAGTCGGAGATCAGGGAGCAGGACTGGCGTACCACCGACGTCAATACCCTCGCCGACCGGCTATTGGCCGAGTTCCGCACCTTCTACGAGATTAAAATGAACGGGTTGATCGCCAACGTGATGCCCCATATCCGCAAGGTCAACGAAGAGCAGCCCGGCCGATACCGCCGTATCGTGATCCCCTTCACCGACGGCAGCACCCACCCGCTGCAGGTAACCGCCGACATCGAGCGTGCCCTCGAGACCGAAGGCAATAGCATCAAATCGGATATCGAGAAGGCGGTAAGTCTGGCCATCCTGGACGAGAACTGGAAGGAACACCTCCGTTCCATGGACGAACTCAAGACCTCCACCAACATGGCCTCCTTCGAGCAGAAGGATCCGCTGGTGGTGTACAAGATGGAGTCCTACAATCTCTTCGAGGAGCTGATCAGCCGCATCAACGAGAAGACGACCAGCTACCTGGCCAAGGGAGACCTGGTGATCACCCAGCCCCGGGATATCCAGGAGGCCCGCGCGCCCCGGCGCGTCGTCACCCCCCCCACCCAGATCAACCGCAGCCAACCCGAGCCGGAAGCCGTTGCCGCCGCC
>JBGTHX010000313.1:0-12595 GCA_041746055.1 Lewinella sp.
GATATCGATGACCGAAGTACCGTCGGGCAATTCGAAGGGACCGTCGAGCATCTCGTTCCACTCATAGGTGGAGCCGGTGATGAAGCTGGTCCACCGCTCCCAGCTACCTCCGTTGATCCGGTAGTAGTAAGAGTCGTCACCGGTGTCCTGGGCCAGGACCCGTGCGAAGAGGTGGTACTGACCGGGCTGGGCGCCGTCGATGGTGAAGCGGATGCGGTTGGCGGGGATATCCTCGGGAGCCTGCCCCGTGGAGTTACCGCTAACGACTACCACGTAGTCGCCGTGCGAGGCGTTCGGATCGCTGATCACCGTCCACTTGCTGCCTACTTCGGCACATTCTGCCTCGAGCCAGAAGCTCTGCTTACCCACCACGGAGACGTCACAGGTATTGCCGATGCCGTCGCCGTCACTGTCCATCTGGTCGGGGTTGTAGGCCTCGGGGCAGTTGTCGGTGTTGTCCAGTACGTAGTTTTCCGGCTGGGTGCAGTCGGTGAGGCTGTTGTCGGGATCACCGAGGCCGTCTCCGTCGAAATCGGCGTAATAGGTGTTGAATTTGCCGATCCGGGGGTTAAGCGGATCACAGTCTTCCGCATCGGGAACACCGTCGCCATCGTCGTCATCGTCGCAGGAGTCACCGATACCGTCGTTATCCGTGTCGGTTAGGTCGGTAGAGGTGTAGTTGGGACAGTTATCCAGGGCATTCGCCACGTAGCCGGGAGGGGCCTCACAGGTTTCCACGAAGACGGCGGGGTTCCCCAGGCCGTCGTTGTCTTCATCCGCGTAGAAGGTAGGAATCAGCTGGCTGGGGTTGGATACCAGCGGGCAGACGTCCTCTTCGTTGATGACCCCGTCACCGTCCGTGTCTTCACTGCCATTCAGGACGCGAAGGGTTTCGGTATCGGTGGAGCTGGTGCCCTTGTCATCGGTAACCGTCAGCTGGATGCTGTAGGTTCCGACGGCGAAGGTGGCCGTGGGGCTCACCCCTTCCAGACTGCCGGTACCCCAATCCCAGGCGTAGCTTTCGATGGTTCCGTCTACGTCGTACGACGCGGATCCGTCCAGCGTCACCTCGAGGGGAGCGATACCGTAGCTGGGGTTCAGGTTGGTGATGGCCACGGGAGCCTGGTTCAGGTTGGGCGAGCAGTTGATCGCTTCATCCCCAAATCCGGTGGGCACCCGACCGTCCAGCGAGAGATACAGTTTGTCAAACGCCGCTCCAGCTTCCCGGTAGGCCACGTCGATCGTGACATTACCATCGGGTATATCGATGGCGTTCTCTGACCAGGCGTTCCAGCTCCAGACACCGTGCTCGAAACGTTCCCACCACCGGAACCACTCCCCTCCATTGATGCGCACCCAGAAGGAGTCGCTGGCGGGGTCTTTCGAGAAGACGCGACCGAGGATCCGATACTTACCACCCTGTACGCCCTCCAGTTGGAAGGTGATCAGATTCCTGGCTTCGTCAACGGGCGGTTCCAGGACGGAACTGGCCTTTTGGTATACCAGGTAAACGCCGCCGGATGCACTATCGCTGCGAACGCGCGACCAGCCGTTGCCTACTTCGGCGCACTCGGCCTCGAGCCAGAATACGGATGCTCCGCTGGCGGAATCGTCACAGGAGTCACCGATACCGTCGCCGTCACTGTCCACCTGGTCGGGGTTGGCGACGTCGGGACAGTTGTCCAGATTATTGGAGACGTAGTTCTCGGGCGCCAGGGCGCAGGTCTTGAAGCTATTGTTGGGGTCGCCGAAACCGTCACCGTCAAAGTCGGCAAAGTATTCGGTGGCCACCCCGATCCGGGAGTTGAAGGGCTGACAGTCGTCGACATCCAGTACGCCGTCGTTGTCGTCATCCGGATCACAGCCGTCGCCGATACCGTCGCCGTCTGCGTCCGCCAGGTTGGTACTGTTGACGGTAGGACAGTTGTCCAGGGCATTCGTGACGTATCCCGGAGGTACTACGCACGACAACAGCGGGGCGGCGGGGTCGCCGTAGCCGTCGCGGTCGATGTCGGCATAATAGGTCAGGGGCGTGGAGATGGAGACCTGCAGTTTAGCGAAGTCCGTTCCACACCCGTTCTTGCCTCCCACGGTGTAGGTGTATTCCCCGGCCGCATAAGTAGAGGGCTGGAAGAGGTCAGACACCACCTCACCATTGTAGGTCCAGGTTCCCCCGGGTTGAGCGTTACCGCCCAGGGCGGCCAGGCGGCTGTAGAGACTGAATTCCCCGCTGCTGGCGCAGACGGTGATCGAGCCATCGGCGCCGGCACTCGGGGTAGAGAGGTCCTGCTTGATGATGACGGATTTGGAGATTTTACAGCCACTGCCGATAACCGATTCCACGCGGTACGTCCCAGCGCGGTCCACGGTGATCATGGCCGTGCTGCCGATTTGCTGACCGGCATCATTGAACCAGCGGTAGGTGGCCGTGGCATCGTTTGCCCGGGCGGTAAGGTCGATCCGGTCCACGGAACAGGAGATCGCTGTGAAGGGCGCGTCGATAACAAGCGAAGCCGTGGTCGACCGGGCACCGACTTCCACGCGGCTCTTGATCGGGCAACTGGCCGAGGAGCTGGTCAGGGTGTAGGTTCCCGGGGTGTTGACCGTAGGATTAGCGACCGATGACACGAACCCGCCGGGCCCGGTCCACTGGTATCCACCCTCGGATACGAAGCCGTTCAACGTGACCGTGCCGGTGTCGCAATCCAGCACCTTTGGCTGTCCGTCTTTGTTGGCGTCGACGGTACAGTTGATGTTGGAACTGCGTACCGTAATGGTAAAGGAAGAAGAGACGGTGAGCATGTTGTAATCCGTACCCACCACCTTCACACGCAGCGTCTGGTTGGCGTCCTCCAGTTCCGGCGTCAGCAGGAACAGGCCCGTCAGGCTGTCCAACTGCACCCAGTCCGGGAGAGGTTGTCCGTTCTCCAGGGTGGCCTCAAAACGGAACGCGTTGCCCGGATAGCCGATATCGAAGAAAGCCGAAGCGTCGTGTTCCACCTCATCGTACACGTCCAGGGTGACGTCCGCGATCGGGCTGGCCGAGGGCATAGCCTGCGGACGGACATTCACCAGGTAGATCACGTTGTCCTGGAAGTCACAGTTTCCGGCCTGGCTGCTGCTGCAGCCGTTGCCGATTGCGTCCATGGCCATGATGTACTCGTTCGGGATCACGTTCCCGTCGCGGTCGACGGCCTTGTAGGTCCGGATGCCCAGGATCTCATCCATGAATTCACCCCTGGCGTTCCCGCCGAGCGAGCTGTACTTGAAGATGGAAACGGAGAAGGGTACGTTTATCGTGGCCGTACGCGCCGCGGTCAGGAAATCGTAGTCGTTGCGGTTCCACGGGAGAAAGGCCTGGAACCAGGATGGACCGTGGTCCATTTCCATACGGGGAATTTTCACCCCGTTCGGATCGTACATGATACTCTTATTGGCTCCCCGAGCGTGGAAAGCGGCCAGGTGGATCATCTGCACTTCCTGGTTGGGATCAGCCTGTACGAAGTAATCCGTGAGGATCAAATCGCCCTCCTTGCCGGAGTTCACTTCCTCCGCCGTGGGATAATCGGAGCCGGGGCGAATGATCGTTTTACCGTTCGCGTCCTTACCCAGCTGCGTGCCGAACCCGAGGGCATCGAAGATCTGGTCGAGGGTAAACTCGTTACTTCCCTCGGGAATGTCCATGTAGCCCCCCTTGAGAGTAGCGCCTACGCCAAGTCCGTTGTCGGCATTGGAGGAGATGATCAGTTGCTCGGTCAGGATCTGCCGGTAGAGCGGTTCTTCGTTCACGAAGCGCAGCTCCACGTCCAGGAATTTGCCGGGCGCTATGACCAGTCCGCCCTCGGGCACGATGGTGTCGGCGAGGATGAAGCGACTGGTATCGGTCGTGGTCAGTTCGTCGATCACCAGATCACTGCTGCCATCGTTGTGGATCCGGACGGTGTTCTCCAGCCGGGTAGCCGTAAAGGTGCCCTGGAAGTTAAAGGGCCGCCTGATCTTGTTGAAAACATACCAGTCGTCAGCGGGGTAGCCCCGATCCCTGAAGGGGATAGTCTCCTGGTTTTCCAACCGAATAATCGCCCCGCTGCTGGGCACCAGGGTAAAGGACTCGCGGGCTACGGCCTGGTTGCCGCGTCCGTCCGTGACGGTGGCTACTAGCTGGTTCACCCGGGCGGACTGCCCGGCGGGCAGCGAAACCACGAAGGGTCCCTCGTAGAGTACCGGGTCACCTCCGTTGAGGGTGTAGTATACATCCGTCAGCGATCCGCTTCCGGAACGGTCTGCGGCGGTAAGGGTCACGGTGACCCGGCCGTAGTACTCTCCGGCCTGGTTTTGGTTGCCGACAATGTCGGCCTCCAGGGTAGGCGCAAAGCTGGTACTGTCGACCGGGATCACGTCCAGGTACATGATCTTCGTGTTGCCATCCAGCGGGGATCCGATGTCGTCGATGGTCAACTTGCCATCTACTACGCGGACCGTATCGATGCCCACGCGGAAGGTGCTGGTGCTGGAAGGCACGAAGTTGTCGATCACGGTCACGCCTTCGGCCCGTAGGGTATGCCGGCTGTCGAAGTTCGTAGGATCTCCGGCGGCCATTTCCACCCGGTACAGGCCGTTGGCCAGCGCGATCTCCCAATCGAGTTTCTCTTCCCGGCTGGGGTTGTCCAACTGGTTGAAGGAGCGGAGCAGCTTGTCTTCGTCGGAGCTCAGCGGAGTGATCCCCCGCTCATCACCGCGGGCTCCGGCAGTGTTGTCGAGGGGTTGCTTGCTTTCGGCATCGATCCAGCCGAAGGTGAGGCTACCCTGCTTGCCGTAGGGCAGGCCGATGTCAGCCGTGTACCCGGAAGGTGGGTCGAAGGAGTCGTCCTGGAAGTTGATGCGCAACGTCCCGGGTACGCCCGGTTCGCGAACCGTCGCAACGACGTTCAGCACCCCGGTCTGAAATCCGCCCGCGGATGCGGTAATGGTGCCGTTGTACACCCCGAAATCGAGCTGGGAAGCATCGACGTAGATATCGATCTGGTCACCCGAGGTGAAACTGCCGGTGGGCAGAATGATCCATGGATCACTGGCGCTGAGGGTCACCGCGTTGTCCGCGATGGGCGTGTTAGCCGTCAGTTCCACGGTATAGCGACTGGAGAGTGAACCCGTCACCGCATTCACCCGTAGTTGGGCGGGCTCGAAGGCCAGGGCGGGATCGGGAGCCACATAGGGCTGAGCGTTGGAGATCAGGAATACGTAATCCTGATAGTCTCCGTTGCTGGCGTCCTCAAAGGCCACCAGGTAGGTGTTGACCACCGGCTTGCCCAGCCGGTCCTTGACCGGGTAGATCCGTGCGCGGTGGAGCACTTCCTCGGTGGTAGGATTTTTCTGGTCCTCGGTGTAGCTGTAGCGCCCGAAGTAATTGGAGTAGACGTAGAGGCCGAAGGCACCCCGGGGGGTGAAGGTGGTGGTAGCGGCACCCGATACGCGGGGCGGAAACAGGCGCTGGGCCTCGGGCAGGCCGGTGGCCAGCTGACCCACCTCATTGTGTACCGTCACGCCGTTTCCGTCGACTTGGTACCAGCCGAAGGGAAGAACCTCCGAGGGAGAGTAGCGGGCTACGGCTGTAATGCTCACCGGATTGGTGCCGGCGGCCTGGAACAGGGGTTCGGCCACTTCGTCGCCCTGGAGGGCGGCGGTGGTGGGACCTTTCAGGTCGGTCCAGCCTACGTTGATGTCGTAGCCGAGCGTCCGGACGACGTCCTGGAGGGCGGGCTCGCTGGTGCCCTCGTAACCGCGCACCTTCAGTCCGTTGAGCGGCAGTACGAAGTCACCGGACTCGGTGTTGTTTTTAAAGGTCAGCGTAGCGGGCTGGAAACCCAGGTTGTCGCCGTTGTTGGGCGGGTCGAACACTACCGTATAGTCCTGGGAGGCGGCCGGAGCCAGCGTCAGCGTTTGGGGACCGGTGAAGGAGAAGTTCTTCGCCAGCGCACCGCCGAGGGTCACGCTGCTGATCTTCAGGGTGGCGTTACCGGTGTTGGTGATCGTTACGATCTGGGCGTCGGACTGGGGAGCGGGCAGGTTTTCCGAAGCTTCCAGGATCACGGGGGAAGGGTTCGCGGTGATCTGCGGGGCGAAGACCACGTCGGCGGGCTCCACGTTACGGACCAGCACCACCACGTCCTGGTAGTCGAAGCCGGAAATGTGCTCCTCGAAGGCTACGATATAGGCGTTGTCCACACCCGTTACCTCGTACACCCGCACGTGGTGGGGAATGGCGCCGGAGAACTGGTTCAGGGCGTCCTCCAGGTAGACGTACCGATTGTTAAAGCTCGGCCAGCGGCTGTAGAACCCGAAGGTCTTATCACCCGGGTTGAACTGCAGGCTGCCACTTACGGACGGGGTCAGGGTCTGACCGTTGCCGTTGGCGTTGGTGACGGTAAAGAGTTCGGAAGCTGAGGCTACCACACCGCTTTCGTACCATCCGAATCCGACTACGGGATCCTTGTCGGTGGGGCCGAAAACGCCGAGTACCTCAATATCGATAGGAGAGTCTACCGCCTTCTGAAAGTACTGGATCGAGACCTCGTCTCCGATGATCTGGTTGTAGTCCTCACCGCCGCCGATCAGTTCGATCCGGTTGGTGGAAGGGTCAGCGTCGCCCACGGTGATGGGGATATCATAGACTTCCAGGATTTGCTGCAAGGAAGGCTCTCTGGTGTCCCCCAGTCCTTTCTTACCGAGGCCGGTCACCGGCACCTCATAGGGCGCTTCGGCGTTCGAGCCGGTAATCTCGATGGTGGCATCCTTCTTACCAACCGAGGTGGGCTTGAAGCGGATGGAAACCGTGAAGGAGCGGCTGGCATCCAGGATGCTGCCCACGCGGCTCACGTCCAGGGTGAACTGGTTGGCATCCGGGCCGGTAAGCCGTACGCGGGGGGCCAGCAGGGGGGCGTTTCCGTTATTGTAGACCGTAATATTGATCGGGTCACCATTGGTCGTGTTGACCACTTCGTCGGTCACTACGGCCAGGGGATCCGTGGTCAGGTTTGGCTGGGGGTTGGAGTTGTCGGACGGGCGGACCAGAATGATCGAGTTGGTGCCGTAATCCGACACGTAGATGTTACCGGTCAGTTCGTCCTCTACCAGGTCGAGGGGATCCTGGAACTGAGTGAAACCGGGGATTCCGATCTTGCTGGTCAGGATATCGCCGCCGGGACCGTTGGGCACGAGGGCAATGATGTCGCTGCCGCCGCTGTAGCGGCACACCAGGATGGCACCGGCCAGCTTACCGTCTTGCACCTGGGAGTTGCGGTACACGATGACGCCGTTGGGCGACTTATTGTAGTCGAAATTATAGGCAAGGCCGCGGTAGTTGGGATCGGGCGAAACACTGCTCGGGTAACCATCCACGTCAACCGGTCCGCGGTTTAACACGAACTCACCGCGCAGGGGGTTGGGGTGGCCGAAGAATGGCAGGGGCTCTTCATCGGGGTTCAGGCGGAAGAGGAAGTCGCGCTGGGTGTTATTCTTGAAAGTGGCAGGGATCGGCGGGGTGCGGGGATCGCTATAATCGTAGAACGTACCGTTCGGGCGCCGCGTACCGTCGATCGAAGCGGGGGTGTTGCTGCCGCCGGCCGTACCGTTGGTCGGGATGTAGAGCTGCCCGTTGTCGTGCCATACCAGGTCGTAAGCATTCCGGATACCCGTTGCGAACAGCGTCAGGGGGGCACCCTTATAATAAGGATTGTAGGTTCCGTCGTCGGGAAGCGTCTCGCCGTTCTCGCGGTAGGTACCTTTCGTCGATACCAGCGTGGGCGAATTCACGTCGACATTATTGATCGCCACGGGGTCCATGGTGGTCTTGGCGTTGAGTGGCCACCGGCCGGGAACCAGGATGTCGAGGTCGAGGCGCAGCGTGGAACCGCTCAGCAGTCGCTCCTGCCGGTTACCCCAGTAGCCATCGGGGGCACCGCCGGCACTGTTACTGCCCACGTTGAAGTAGAGCACGTTAGGCTGGTCAGCCCGGAAGGCGATACTGTTAGTCAGGTGGTCCCGCAGCGAACGCGGAAGACCGGTCACTACCAGGCGCTCGGTGCCGAGGTTGGCTCCACTCAGCTCACTGATCTTACCGTCCCAGGCCGGGCCGCCGCTTAGTACACCCGTAGAGTGGGTGATGAACACCTGCAGCTTATCGCCGCCGGGGTTACCGGGGGGAATGGCCAGGCCGATCGCCAGGCGGCTACCGTACCTGTCTTCGAGGGTGGTGATGGTCTCCTTATCTACCAGCGAGCCGTCCGACTCGATGCGCCAGCGGTCGATGGTACCGGTGATTCGCAGGCCGTACAGCTTGCGGTCGGGTCCGACGACCAGGGAGGAGTACTTCTGGCCGGAAGCCACGTTGCCGATCTTCTGGAACGACACGCCGTCCAGGGCGGTAGCGTTGCTGGCCGTCTCGGCGGCCGTAGTGAAGGTGGCGGTGTAGGGTTCAAAGGCCACGCCGCTCAGGTCGGTCACGCCGTTGATCTCGAAGCGGTAGGTGGTGTTGGGCTCCAGACTACCCTTGGGGGTAACGTTGATGCCGTCGCCGCCGCCGGTACCGTTGGCGGTGGTGGGGACGTACTGGTTTAGGGTTACGTTGAACAGCTTCACCGTCTCGTCGGTGATCGTGCTGTTGTCGACGCCGTAGATACCGTTCTCATCCGGATTGGGGATGTCGAGGTCGTTCGCCGAGATTGACGTGGTGAGCGAAACGCCGGTAGCCCCGTCCTCGGGGATGCTGCTCCGCACCGTAGGGATGTTGCTGCCCTCGCTGACCACCAGTACGATGTGCGCCTCGGCAGACTGGTACTTACCGGCATCGGCGCCTTCCGCCTGGGCGATGAGCGTGGTCTCGTAGGTTCCTACCGCCAGGTTTGCCTTGGTATATAGATACAGCAGACCGGGCTTGACGTCGCCGGGGGCCGGGAGTTCGAGCCAGTCGCTGGAAGCGGGGTCGTCGGAGAGGGAGATATTCGAGGGGACCGATCCATCATTTACCAACAGGCGCAACTCGATGGGAGTGCGCGATCCGGTGGTGGTCTGCTGGAGCGTAATTTCGTTGGGATCGAGGATCAGTGCGGGAGTGACCGCGGGAACGTTGATGGCGAAGTTGTCAAAGGAGAACACGATCGCGTCCGAGGCCGATGGCGCCAGGCGGTGGGTGGTGTACAGACCGCCGTAGGTGAGGTTGGGGGTGTCCTGGTCGCCGTCGTGGTCGATGCCCTCCCCGAAGGAGTTGGGCAGATCGAGGGTGCCGCTGTTCGCGGCCACCACCTGCAGTTCCTTGCCGCCGTTGACCGAGTAGAAGGCGCTGACCTTGCCGAATACGGGGTCGATGTGCAGCCGCAGCTTGACCGTCGTGGAGGTGCTTTGAAAGGCGGTGGAAGAGATCTTGTCGATGATGACCTGTCCGGGGGCGTTGGGGTTGGCCCGTTCAACCAGCAGTTGCACGGCCTGGACCTGGTCGGAAACCTTTACCAGGCCGACCTGCACGTAGTTGTTCTCGTCCAGGCCGTACCACACACCGCCCTGCTGGTCGCCATTGGAGATGCTGGAGCTGAAGTCTGGCTGGTCCAGATCGACGGTAATGTCGAAGACACTGCCCGGAGACACGAAGCCCACACCCAATGCATTCACCTGGGTATTGGGGTGGTTGCCGGACGGGGGGTTGTCCAGGCGGATACCGCGCGTACTCGTGACGTTGAGCTTACCGTTGGTGAGATTGAGCAGGGAGGGCTCGTAGCCCGGAACCTCCGGATTGGAAGGGACCGCCGGGAATTCCGTGCGGGATGGCGCATCGGCCATGGTGAAGCCGGTGCCCACTCCGCTGCGGTCCTTCAGGCCCGCTCCGTTGCCGGAGAACGACAGGGTATACGGCAGCGTCACCCCGATCTCGGAGCAGTTGAGCGTACTAATGGGGCTGCAACCAGCCAGACCGTCCCCCCCTTCGGAAGGCACCATACCCACCCCACCCGTACCTGCCGTGAGCAGGAAGGAAAAAAGGAGTGTAATAAAGGCAAAAGAGGTACGTAAAGTGTCGTTCATTAGTGTCAATTTGGCGGTCCTTACCCCCGCATCTATAACGGATAGCGTTGGTGTAAAACGGTTTGGGGTAGAAGCCTAAAGGGTGTGTCGTTCTGGGGAGCGGGGCCGCAGGTGCCCGGGAATCTGAGTCAAGCGGGGGCGGCCCTGTAGATCAAGCAACCGGTGAACTACGGAATTGCGCGGCTAACCGGTTTTTTCTATATACGTGACGGAAGGGGAAATGGACTTATCACAATTGCGTTTTATGATTCTGGAAACACTTAGCAATTACAGGCCGATTCTGAAATGTCAGCAAAGGTAACCCGTAATGGCACCCTGGCGACTTTTTTTGAAAGGTTCCTGCGTTGAAGCCGACAAATGCATTCATTTGCCTCCTGCCGAAGCTTCCTTGGGAGAGTAAGTGATTTAGTACAAGTCGACAAGACGTCTTCTACCGCCACAAGACGGTGCTTACAGATAAATAATCACCTGAAGTGCCACAAAGTTACCGACAAGATGGGAATTCTACCAATTTTAACTGCCGGTTCGTTTTTTTCCCAAATTGCGTACAATCTTCACAGAAGCGTGAAATTCAGGCTTTGCGCCCCCCGGTTCTCCTCCGGCACCCGCGTTCCCGACCTTCTGCTGCCGGTTAGCGAGGATTGGGTGGTACCATGTGGTTGCAGGTTACTGTAGGGGTGCTTACTTTTGCGACTTGTTTGAGCGTAAGGGCAGACAGCTCGGCAGTGCTTGCGCCCCCGGGATCTATTCTTGCCCGAATTCCAATTAGCGCCGGGCGATCATACAAGAGCCGGCAGCCTCAGCGTTCCAGCCTACAGACAAGGTCGATTACTATTGTAAGCACTTGCCCCAGACCAACCTACGCGAATTTCGCCAATCCATTAATCAACCGCCTTGGCCAGCTCCCTTCACCCTCGACCCCGTTTGGCCAGCCTTCTTTCCCGGTCTATCAACCACCTGATTTCTAGTCCCGTAGACCACGGTGCCCGGAATAAAACCCCTAAAAACTAGCTTTGGCCCCCACGCCGAACCAGGAGTGACTTTGCCTGCACGCCTTACAAGTTTCAACCGCCCGAAATCGTGTCATTCCGACACATTGAGGCCGAAGGCGTACGGCAAACCTTTACTTTAACCCCTCCACCCGACAGATTCATGCGCAACCCTATACTCTACCTGCTGGCCCTAACCTATCTGCTCGTCGCGGGCAACGGATGCGTATCCTATAAAGAGCTCGTCAATTTCCAGGAAGTCCCCCGGGGGGGCGAAGCGATTGAGGCTATCGACAACGCCCTGGACCTGAAGATCCAGTCCAAGGACCTCCTGCGCGTGGAAGTCGGAAGCGTGGATCCCGAGGCCGCCCTCCCGTTCAACCAGGGCGCCCAAATGACCAACATCTCCCAGGCCAGCCCGCAGAACATCCAGCTGTTCCAGGGTTACTTGGTCGATGAAGACGGCTTCATCGATATGCCCCTGCTGGGCCGCGTCAAGGCCTCCGGTCAGACGATCGAATCGCTGCAGTTCCTGATTCGCGGAAAGCTCAAGACCTACCTGCGGGACCCCGTGGTGAACGTGCGCTACCTTAACTTCAAGGTCACCGTGCTGGGTGAGGTGCAGGTTCCCGGAGTGGTATACCTGTCCAACTCCCGGACCACCGTGCTGGAAGCGCTGGGGATGGCGGGAGACCTCACCGACTACGCCAACCGCGCCTCCGTATTGGTCGTACGCGAGCAAAACGGGGAACGCAGCTACAAGCGGCTGAACCTGCAGACCGACGAGGTCTTTACCTCCGACTACTACTACCTCAAGCAAAACGACGTGATCTACATCGAGCCGATCAAGGCCCGTACGGCCACCGTTTCGGATCCGGCCCAGCGCCTTCTCTCGTATCTGGCCCCTATCTTATCCGTCGTCACGCTCGGCATCACCCTGGCCACCCGCTAGTAACCTGCCGTTCGTAAGCCCTATCCTCGAGACATGAAGAACATCCCCGAAGAATTCGCCCCCCAGAACTGGCAGACCGGCGGCCCGGAGCGCGATGACTTTGCGCCCGCCATCCGGCTAGACTACGGGGCGTTGACCAACCGGCTGGTCCGCAACTGGTACTGGTTCGTCCTGGCCATCGCCGCCTGTATAGGCGCCGCCTGGCTTCACCTGCGCTACGCGACCCCGGTCTACGAAGCCCGTACCTCCATGCTCATCCAGGAGCAATCCGGCGGACCGTCCGGCCTGTCCAAGGAGGTGATCGCCCAGGAACTCGGCTTTGAGAACACCTACGTGATCGACAACGAGATCTACATGCTGCGCTCGAAGTTCCTCATGCAGCGGGTTGTAAATCTGCTCGGACTCGACATCAGCTACATCCACCTCGGCTCGGTGCGGGACATCGAGATCTACAAACCGGCAAACTTCGGACTGGTCCTGCTCGACACCCTGGCGGCTGACCAGGTGCCTACTCCGCCCGAAGAGGTTACGTACGGTAGTATAATGGTGCGTTTCGATAATCCCCAGGAGTTTTCCCTCATCCGGG
>JBGTHX010000314.1:0-3106 GCA_041746055.1 Lewinella sp.
GGTCGGCAAAGCTGAAGCTCAGCGTTTCCCAGGTCTCAGCGGCGGTCATGGTAGCCGTGGCGTTTACCACTCCGGCGGTGGGGCTGTAGAGCTGCATGGTCACCATGGTGTTGGCGTCGGGGGCCCATACGTCCAGGTTGAGCTGGGGGGCGGTGGTCAGGTCGATACCTTCGTTGAAGGCGGCATTGAGGGCCGAGTAGAGCGCCGAACCGCGGGTGTACGAACCCACCATATCGCTTTCGTTGCCGGTCATGTCGGGGTTGGCGATCGCGCCGTTGAAGGTGCCGCTGTTGTCACCGGTGGTGGTCCAGGTCAGTTTGGCACCGCCTTCGAAGTCCTCGATGGCCTCAACGGGGGCAGCAGGCGTCAGGGTGATATCGTCGATGTAGTAGACGTCGTCCGTGCCATCTTCACCGGCGTTGAAGAAGAAGACGATCCGGGTGTTCGCCTTGGCCGCCTGGCCGGAGAGGTCCACGCAGGCTTCCACCCAGGTTTCCGTCTCGGTGATCTGTACGCCCTGCTCGTACGTAGTGCCGCCCTCCAGTTTAAAGATGAGGTTACCCGTTTTTGGAGCCCATACCTTAATGCAGAGATTGTTGTTGGTCGTCAGGTCAACGGGGGTTTCGGAATCGATGACCAGGGCGTGGTAGGTACCCGCGCGGTCGGTATAACGGGCTACGCTGTCGCTGGTGTTGATGCCGCTCTTGTCGGGGTTCACGATCACCTCGATGTCGTCGTAGCCGATGCCGTAGGTGGCATTGCGCTGGCATTCGAAGTCATCCAGTACGGTCGGATCGACGGTGGTTCCGGCGCAGGGTCCCTCGGGGCGGGCCACGATGTTGTCAAAGAGGTAGGTGTCCGTGCTGGTTTCCGTGCCCGGGTCGAAGAACAGGATGATGTCGTTGAGCGCATCCAGGTCGGCCGCCGCGCTGAAGTCGAAGGTGTAGGTACGCCACACGCCCGCGGTAGGGATGTTGATCCGGCGCTCGATGCTCTGCGGGGTGCCGGTGGCGTCACGCTCCTCCAGCTTCATGATCAGCGCGGTGGGGGCGCCGGCGTAGACCTGGATGGAGATCTGGTTGTTGGTGGTGAGGTCCAGCGGCTCGGTCAGTTCGGCTACAAAGTAGCTGTAGGCCTTGTCGCCGGCCTTCGTGTAGGAGCCCACGAAACCACTGGTGTTGGACGTGGAATTGGGCGTGGTGGTATTGACGGTATCCGCGGGGTTCGCGACTACCTCGAAGGTGCCTTCATAGGCATTCCACGGTAGGGTGGAGGTTCCGTCCTCGAAGTCCTCGAGGACCACCTGGGCGTTCGCCACGCCGAAGCCGGCGAGGCAGAGGAAAAGAAGTAAAAGTCGTTGCATGATGTGTTGATTTAAAAGCAAAATAAATTAGCGCGAAAGCAGCAGCGGCAGGGAAAAGCTCCCTTCCGCGCCGGTGATCGTAATGAGGTAGAGGCCGGATCCGGGGCGGGTGCGCGGGTGCAGGGGCAGGACGTGGCGCCCGCTCCCCAGTTCCGTAGCGGATTGCAGCGTCTCGAGGGTGCGGCCGGACATATCGCGCAGCGTCACGGTGACCGCCTGCGGGCGCGCCAGGGCCAGTTCCAGGCTCGTGACCTCCGCCGCGGGATTGGGGAACAGCCGCGGCCGGCCCTCCAGGAAGTCGGGCACCACGGCCACCGCGGTAGTGGTGGAGTCTTCCACGAAACCGACCGTGGCCAGGGCCGGGGCGATCTCGGGGCTGGACATGAAGAGGTCCCACAGCAGGCCGCTGCGGTAGTTCTCGATCATGGCGATGATGGGCCCCTGGTCGATGGCCAGGTAGCTGTCGGCGTACCAGCCGCGGCCCTGGTTGAAGGCGTCGTAGAATCCGTAGGGCCCCCAGAGCTGGGCGCCGAGGTCGCGGTAGAAGTGCTTGAGGGCCCGCATGCTCTCCTCCGGGGTGTAGGGCATGCTGCTGAGGGCCGCGGTGGGCGAGATAGTGCCGTTGTCGACGGTGGCGTTGTCCGGTGCGTGGGCGAGGTAACCGTCGGGGTCGTCGCTGGCGGTGAGCCCCCAGTTGTCGGGGCCGTAGCCGATCCGGTTGTAGGGATTATCCACGGCGTGCTCGTAGTTGATGAGCGTCTGGTTGGTATTGCGCTCGAAGTAGTTGACGTAGCGGTCGCGGATACCGCGGGGGTCGAAACCGAGGTAGCTGTAGTGGGTGAAGAAGAGCGGACCGCCCTTGTCCCTTCCCACCAGCAGGGGGATACCGTAGAATTCGTTGTCGGTTTCGTAATTGTCGCCCGCCCAGCCCGTGTGGTAGAGGGAGGGGGGGATGCGATTGGCCGGGGTCGGTGAGGCTACGGCCAGCAGGTAGACGATGTGGGTCTCGTTAAAGCCGCGGAGGGGCAGGTTGATGGCGAAGCCGTTATTCGGAGACCAGTGCCAGTAGAGTACGTTCTCCACCGACTTGCGGTACCAGTTCCAGTTCACGCCCGCCCACAGGACATTGATCTTGTCGCGCAGTTCGGTTTCTACCGCATCGCCACCCGTGAAGTACTGCCTGGAGGTAAGCAGTCCCTGCATCAGGAAGGCGGTTTCGACGAGGTCGCCGCCATCGTCCTGCGGACTGAAGGGAATCACCGCTCCCGTCCGGCCGTCCATCCAGTGCGCGAAGGCTCCCTTGAAGCGGGGGGCGGCGGTGAGGAAATCTACGATCTTGTCCGTCCGCTCCAGGGCCTGCTCCCGGGTGATGAAGCCACGCTCCGCACCCACGATCAGGGCCATCAGACCAAACCCGGTACCCCCCGAGGTGACTACCGTACCGGCGTTGCGCTCCCGGGCCATGCCCGATGCCGGATCGCCGAAGTTGTAGAAGTAGCGGAGCGTGTACTCCTGCACCATGTCAAGCAGGGCGGAGTCGCTCATCTCATAGGTGGTGGCCGTCACCGTGTCGGAGGGCTCGCCGAGTTGTCCGCCAGTGGTTACGGCCCGCAGGAAATAGCTGCCTTCGACGCCGAAGTCGCCCACGAAATGGATGAAGCGGCTGCTGGTCAGGTTGTCCGATCCCAGATTGACGTAATCCCCGCCATCCACCGAACCGTAGATCCGCACCGCCGCAACGTC
>JBGTHX010000315.1:0-3233 GCA_041746055.1 Lewinella sp.
CGATGGTGCCGTAGAAGCGGGTCTTGTCGTCGATGTAGAAGGTGGTATCCTCGGCGATGGTACCCGTGGCGCGCGTGGCGGTGGCCTTTTCGGAGCGTTGTCCGGCCCCGACGCGGGTACCGACGATGTTCTGCAGTTCGAATTCCTGTTCGTGGGGGCCTACGTTATACACGTAGTAACCCGACGCCTTGTACTCTTTTTTTCCCTCGATGTTGACGGTGGCGCGATCGATGACGTGATACTGGTTCACCGTATCCGCGATGATGCGGGCGTTGGTGAGTTCCTGGACTTTGCCGCCCGATTGCACGACCACGGCGCTGTCGCCCGGAATGATGCGCGCATCGGCGCTCACGATGTATGGGACCCCTCCCACTTCCAGTTGGCCACTCGTGTTGTCGTAGACGGCCGTGGCTCCCGTGAACGTGAGGCTGTCCTGGTCGGGGTTAATGCTGGTGAAGCGGTCCTTTCCCGCCTCGGTGTAGAAGGTGATGTCGCCCCCCGCCATGTCCCAGTCGAAGCGGTCGCTGCTCGTCTTGAAGGAGATGAATGGCATCTGGGTCGACTGGGACGTACCGTTGTTGCGGAAGTTGGCCGTGTTGTTTTCGAAGTCGATGGCGGCCGCCACGTCCGAGGTGGTCAGCGCCACCGTGCCATCGTTGCCCAAACTCTTGATGCTCACGCTACCCGTATCGATACTCATCGTTTGGGGACCAAAGGTGAAATCCTCGCTGGTCACGGTCGCCCGGGACCAGTCCAGGGTACCGCCGCCCCGCAGGGCCTCTGGGGTGAGTACGAGCTGACCATCAAAAGTGTGGTCCCCCGTTCCGAAGAGCTTGAATTTGTCGCCCTCCTCCGGGCGGACCACGAGCGAGTCACCGTAGGGCCGGAAGGTGACCTGCACGGAAGCTCCCTCTACCTGGGGGACGGCCCGTTCGCCAGTAATGCCCTCATTGAGGACGAAGGACTGCGCTGTGGTCGTCGCGCTGTCCACCCCGAACCGGATATTGGGGCTGCTGATCTCAGCCTCCAGGTAGCTCAGGGTACCGTTGCCGACCAGGCCGCCGTTGTTCAGCGAAACCTCGCCGGTGTAGCTGCCCCGGTCGCCGTAAGCGCTGCCTTGTAGGGAATCGATTTCTGCGACAAAACCAAGGCTGCCGTCCTCCTGCAACCCCAGCGTCTGATGCATCCGGGGGAAGATTCCGCCGCTGACCAGATCGCCCTCCAGGCCCAGATCGCGGTCGGTCAGGCTGTCGAGATTATTCAGGCTGAAGGGAGCCAGTTCGAAGAAGAAGCTGTCGCGGGAATAGAGGCTGCTGGTATCGGCACGGTCGTAGTAGATGTAGGCGGGTCCGCGGGTCTGGATCGAAGGAAAGTAGGCGATATCCTCCGCTCCGCTCTTGTTCTTGGGGGCGTCGAGCAGCACGTAGCCGCTCACGTTCTCGATCCGGCTGGCGGTGGATACCAGGTTGCCACCCTCTTCCATCTCTCCGCTCTCGGGGAGAAACAGATCGATGTAGCGGACGGAGTCGAACTGGATGTAGTAGGGGTCGTACTTGAAATGGAAATCACTGCCGGTGAGGATGGCACCGCCGGCGTACACCTGTCCGCCAAAGTCCAGGTTACGGTCGCCGACGATGGCGATCTGCTCCGCATAGGGCTGGATGGCCACCCGCTTCTTCCGGTTGAACTGAATGGCTTGGGCGCCATCCACGAGGATGGTCCCCGCCTTCAGGTCGATGAAGGCGTTGGTATTCGGAGTGGTGCTGACGATCTTCAGCTTATCGTAATCCTGGGCTTCCCGCTTTGAGAGTACGTAGTGTTCCAGTTTGGGCTTAAGCACGATCTGCTCCTTGCGCGAGTCATAGGTCAGAAAGCCGCGGTCCTGCAGTTCGTAAATGGCGGATTCAATGCTCTTGGCCGTCAGTCCCTGCTGAAAGTGGTCGGCGAGCGCGTTGGCGGAGATGGTATCGGAGCCGTAGGCGAGCCCGGTCCGGAACCGGTAGATCTCCTCCAGGGGGTGAAAGCCGGCGAGAGCCTTGATCTGGAAGTAGTCGCGGTCGTCGAAGTAGTTCTCACTGGTAATGATGACGTCGCTCTTTTCTTGATAGCTGGCCATCTTCTTACCCACAATCGCGCTATCCCCCTTCAGGTAAACGTCGATGTTGTCCGCATCGAAATCAAAGTGGTTCATGCTGTGGTAGAAGGGTACCTGGGAGGAGGTGCTGGGGGTCCGGATCAGCTTGACCAGGCTCTGGGGGATATCAACGTCGATGCTGGTGCTGGGGTGGACGAGGCTATCCTGCCCGAAATAGAGCGCCACCTGTACGGCCTGACCGGTGAGCCGGGTGCCGGGTTCCACCTGGAAGCGGTTGGCCTGGGCGCGCATCTTGCGGGTGCCGTCCTGATTGACTACGTCGAAGAACACCAGGCCGTATTCCGGATCGTCGCTGGTTGCGTACACCCGGGCACCGCGCAGCTCGAAGCGGCCGTGCAGGGTCATCCCCTCTCCGATATTTGGCACATCGAGCCTGGCATTGTCGCTGACGAAGGCGGGCACGTCTCCGCCCGGACGCGGACCGCCCGACTGCAAACGATCCTGGAAGGTTCCGTACACGATCCGGTCGCCGAAGTATTGCGGGTACTGGAGCTGAGCCGAATCGGACGTGAACAGGTTGCGGCCCGGCTCCACGTTGTACTCCACCAGGCGCACGATCACTTCCGGAGGCATGCCCACACGTGTCCAGTCCGTACGTCCTCCCTTCCCCACGAAGGAGTTCTGGGAAAGGTCCTTGATGATGCGGGTTTCCTCGATTTGGAAACTGTCCGTGGACATACTGCCCCGCAGGCGGTCCACTTTGTCGATCACGAGCAGGGGGGCGCCGTCGTAGGCGAAGGAAGGCTTGCCGCCGGCTACTTCCCAGCCGTACTCGCCCGCTTCCTGATCCAGGCGTTGCCGGGTCAGAAAAGTATGTGCGCTCTTCAGGACGCTGTTGAGGGTGGCGGGCGTGAGGTCCGGGGAAGCCAGTGCTCCCTCGAGCATGTCGTGATACCCGGCAAACAGTTCCGAGCGGTCGGTTTCTTTCCCGGCGAGAAAGTCGATGCTCTCCAGGTAGTCGGCCAAGCCGAATTCGGCCCTCACGTTCTGCCGGGCCAGCGCGATGGTGGTGGCTTCGACCCGCTTTTGCTGTTCGGCGGTCAGGCCGCCGCCGTAGAAAGTCCCAGTGAAATTGGCG
>JBGTHX010000316.1:0-6762 GCA_041746055.1 Lewinella sp.
GGCTCAGGAGGCCGGTAGCCATCGGGTCGAGGGTACCGGCGTGGCCGACCTTGAATTTTTTCAGGCCCAGGTGCTTGCGGATCCTCCAGCGCAGCTTATTGACGACATCGAAGCTGGTCCAGCCCGCCGGCTTATCGATGAGGAACAGGGCTCCTTCGGCAAAGGAGTAGGGGAGTGTGGTAGCGGGAGGAAGCATCAGAAAAAGAAGCGAACGAGGAGGACGACTGCGGCCACGGTGAAGCAGTAATAGGCGAAGTACTTGAGTTCCGCTTTCTTGACGAGTTTGATCATCCAGACGCAGGCCGCGATGCCGGTAAAGAAGGCCGCCAGAAAGCCGACCGACAACTCGACGGCGGAGGTGGTGTGCGTGTATTCCCCGTCGATCAGGTCCTTGGCGATCTTTCCCAGGATGAGGGGCACCACCATAAGGAAGGAGAAACGGGCCGACTTTTCCCGGTCGATGCCCAGCAGGACGCTGGTGGAGATCGTGGCTCCCGAGCGGCTGATGCCGGGCAGGATGGCGATGGCCTGCGCGATACCGATGAGGAAGGCATCCTTCCAGTCTACGCTCTTTTCCGTCCGCTTGGCGCGGTCAGCGAGGAAGAGCAGCAGACCGGTCACCACGAGCATGAAGGCTACCAGAACGATCTGCCGGTCAAACAGGGTGGTCAGCAGGTCGTCATAGAGTAGTCCGACGATAGCGGCCGGAATCATGCTCAGAATAATGAGGGCGGCGAATTTGGTGCCGCCATTCCAGTCAAACTTGAAGAGGTCGGCAAGGATTACCCCGATGTCCTTACGAAAGACGACGATCGTGGCCAGGGCGGTAGCCGCGTGCAGGGTGACGGTCATCAGCATGCTGTCGGCGGCCAGGCTCTGGTCGCCGGAGATCCACTTGACCAGTTCGAGGTGACCGCTGCTGCTGACCGGCAGAAATTCGGTGAGGCCCTGCACGATGCCGAGGACCAGGGCGCGAAGCAAATCTCCCACAGCTTATTTCTTAAAGATCGCGTAGGTGACCACTCCGAGACCGGAGAGGATGATGATCGGTGCCAGGGTGATCTTGCGGAAGCTGTACAGCACGCTCTCGTCAAAGACCGTGGGATCGTCCCCGCGCCCCCCCATCATGAAGAGGAAGCCGATAACGATGAGTAGGAAGCCGCCTCCTAGCCAGAGGTAGGTCTGCTTGCCGAAGATAAGCGGGTGGTCGGGTCGTTCCGAGGGCCGCGGCACCGGCCGCGTCTTCGGGGTAGCCACGGTCCGTGCCGGTTCGGCGACGGAGGGGACTTCGCTGGCCGACCGGATTTTTTGCTTCTTCCGCTTACTCATAACTGGTGGTGGTTCGTTAGGCCCCGCAAAGGTAATGGAATAATGGGGGCTGCGCCCTGCTCTAACGCGGGGGATCGCTACTTTAGCACCCGGCCCAGCCGTCATCACCAAAGCATTCCCCATGTTGCGTCAGCTTTTTCTGCTCCTGTTGTTGATCCCCGGCACCTGCGTCCGCGCCCAGATGTCGGATGCTGAAGACCGCGGAACGGTGTACGGCGAGGGGCCCTACGATCAACTCATCATTCGCGGGGTGACGCTCATCAACGGTAACCTGGCCCCCCCGGCCGGACCGGTGGATATCGTGATCGAAGGCAACCGCATCGTATCGGTCAGCACCGTAGGCTTTCCGGGGGTACCGATCGAAGCGGCGGGCCGCCCGAAACTGAAGTCCGGCGGCAAGGAGATCGACGCGGAGGGCATGTATGCCCTGCCCGGATTTGTGGACATGCACGGGCACACCGGCGGCCGCGCCCAGGGCACCACGCCCGACTACGTCTACAAGCTGTGGCTGGGCCACGGTATCACCACGGTACGGGAGCCGGGCAGTTTCAACGGGCTGGACTGGACGCTGGCCCATAAGCGCCGCTCCGATGCCAACGAGATCGTAGCTCCGCGCATCCTGGCCTACACCGGCTTCGGTATGGGCCGCGAAGAACCCTTCACCACGGTTGAGGAAGTGAAGCAGTGGGTGCGGGAGAACAGGGATAAGGGGAGTGACGGCGTGAAATTCTTCGGCGCCCGTCCGGATCTCATGCAGGCAGCTTTGGAGGAAAACAAGCGGCTGGGCCTGCGCAGTGCCATGCACCACGCCCAGATGGATGTGGGCCGCTGGAACGTACTGAACTCCGCCCGCGCCGGCCTGACGACCATGGAGCACTGGTACGGGCTGCCGGAGGCGCTGTTCGAGGACCGCCGGGTGCAGGACTATCCCGTCGACTACAACTACCAGAACGAGGAGCACCGCTTCGGGGAGGCGGGCAATCTATGGCAGCAGGCCGCGCCGCCCTACAGCGACCACTGGAATGCCGTAATAGATACCCTGCTAGCCCTCGATTTTACCATCAATCCCACGTTCAACATCTACGATGCGAACCGGGATGTGATGCGCGCCCGTAACGCGGACTGGCACCAGGAATACACCCTCCCGAGCCTGATGAAATTCTACGCGCCCAGCCGCGTGAGCCACGGCAGCTATTGGCACCACTGGGGCACGGAGCAGGAGGTGAACTGGAAAAAGAACTACGCGCTCTGGATGACCTTTGTGAACGAGTACAAGAACCGGGGCGGGCGCGTCACGGCGGGCTCGGACTCGGGTTACATCTATCAGTTGTACGGCTTCGGCTACATCCGGGAGCTGGAATTGCTGCGGGAGGCCGGTTTCCACCCCCTGGAGGTGATCCAGTCGGCTACCCTCAACGGGGCCGAGGCCCTCGGGCTGGCGCAGCAGATCGGCACCATCGAGGCCGGTAAGCTCGCCGATATCGTGCTGGTGGCCGAGAACCCCCTGGCCGACTTTAAAGTGCTCTACGGCACGGGCGCGACGCGGCTGACCGAAGACAACCTGGTCACCACTACCCAGGGTATCCGCTACACCATCAAGGACGGTATTGTCTACGACGCGGTTGAGCTGCGCGAGGCGGTCAAGGAGATGGTGCGCGAAGCCAAGGCCCGCTAGGGCTATTTGGCGTCGAGCGTTTCCCCGATTCCGGCGGCTACTTCCTGCAGGTGGTACTTAACGATGCCGTCCCGGTAGCGCCGGGCTGCGGCTACTGCCTGGCCGGCGATTGCCTGGAGTTCGGCGCGGGCCAGGGCGCCGATGTCGGAGGGACTCTCCGCATCGTCCTCCATAAGCTCGGTGAGCCGCTCCACGTGGGCCCGCTGCAGGTTGCGGCGGTACACGCTGATTTCCCGGCCGGCGCGCGCTTCGGACCAGAGTCCCGCCCGCAGTTCCGCGAGCATGTCGGTGGCGGTGTAGGCCTCCCGGCCGTTGAGGGTCTCGTTCTCGATCATGCGCTGCAGGCGGTCGGGGTCCAGCAGGTTGTCGAGCTGCCGCGTCTGGAGCGACTTCATCCGTTCGATGATGCCGCTGGCACCGATGTTGGCGACAACGCGGCGGGGCATGAGATAGTCAGGGGTGGCAAAGACTTCTTCGTTCAGGAACTTCATGGCCGTCTGCTGCGCGGCGCGGGGGAGGTGGGTATAGGTCTGACCGTCTTCGTCGGTGGTCATGAGCTGCTCGTAAACTCCGCCGATGTTGGCGGTGACGTGGGCGGCGTACCGCGACCAGACGCCGAGTAATTCACCGTACAGCTCCCCGAGGTCGGCGTAATCCTCACCGGGCTCCGTGGTCCAGTCGGCCAGGTTCTCGGCTACGATGCGGAGGTTTTTCATCCCGTAGGTGCTCGCCTTGACGGGGTCGTCACCTACCGATTCGGTCTGAGAGCTGGGATCGGAATTGCTGCGGCCTCCGAAGCGGTAGACCGGGTCGCCCTGCTTTTCGGTGATTATGGCGCTCAGGGCCTCCCGCTCCGCCTGGGGGGAATCGGCGTCGGGGAAGTAGCGGTACCCATAGTTAATGGCGTAGCTGTCGTAGGGGCCGAGCATGCGTACCCACCGTACTCCTTCGTCGCCCGGTTGGGCCACGTAGTTGTAGCGGGTGTAGTCCATAATGGTGGAGGCTAGTCCCCACTTATTGGTGAAGGTCGCCGAACGCAGGCTGTCGGTAGGATAGGCGTAGCTGGCCTTCATATTGTGGGGCAGGCCGAGGGCGTGACCCACCTCGTGACTGATTACGCGCCGCATCATTTCGCCGATCTCCTCTTCGGGGGTATCCAGGCTGCGGGCGGAAGGATTGGCCGCTCCGGTTTCCAGGAGGTACCGGTTGCGGTAGCTGCGGAGGTGGTTGTGGTACCAGATGATGTCGCTTTCGATGATCTGTCCGGAGCGGGGGTCGGACGCGCTCGGGCCGATCGCATTCCGGGTGGTGGAAGCGACGTAGCGGACCACCGAGTACCGGCTGTCCTCGGGGCTCCAGTCGGGGTCCTCCTCGGGGGTCGGGGCCTCCCGCGCTACGATGGCGTTCCTAAAGCCGGCGGCTTCGAAGGCGACCTGCCAATCCTCGATGCCCTGGATGAAGTAGGGGCGGAATTTCTCGGGCGTGGCCGGGTCCAGGTAGTAGACAATCGGTTCCTCGGGTTCTACCAGTTCGCCGCGGGCGTAGGCCTCCTTGTCTTTGGGTACCAGCTTCCAGCGCTTGAGGTAGCTCTTCTCGTCGGCCTTCAGTGCTTCGGAGCCGTAGTCCACCTGGGATACGGTGAACCAGCCCACCCGGGGATCGTACAGGCGGGGCTGCATGGGCGTGGCGGGAAGCAGGTACATCGACTGGCTGAGCTGCATGCTGATGGTGCCGGTGCGTGAGTTGGAGGGGGGGTCGCTCGCCACGTAGGTCATGTCGTGCCGTATTTCCACATTCTCGGGGTAGGCGGCCATACGGCTGATGAAGCTGCGGTCTTTATCGAGGTTCCGCACTCCGTACTGCTTGCGCAACCGCTGATTCAGGCCGGAAATGGCCGGGACGTCGGAAACGTAGAGTTCGTTGACGGGGATCAGGGCGGCAGTGGAATCGGCGTTGAAGGCCTTGATCGGGAAGGCCATGATCACCGGGGCATAGTTGTTGTTCCGTACCGAAAGATTGATCGGCAGGCTGCTGTCGGCTACCGCGGCGTAGGAAACGGAGGTGAGGTGGAGGTCATCATTCACCCGGGACCACCGGACCAGCTGCTCGTTGGTCTTCGATCCGGCATTGAGGTAGCCGCCCCCGAGTTCGGCGGGGATTTTGGCGATGCGGGAGACCAGCAGCATGTCACGACCGAGCAGGTCGAAGGGTACTTCGTAGTAGTATGTATCCTCGACGTGGTGCACGACGAACAGGCCGCTGTCGCTCACGGCGGCGGCGGTGATGAGGTCGTCGTACTCCTTGAATTTTGATTTGGGCTTTTTGGTCTCTGGATCGGGTTCCGGTTCCGGCGTGGAGGTCTCGGTGAGGGGCGCCTCAGATTCAATGTGGTTCTTGGGCGCTACGCAGGCCATCAGGCCCAGTAGCAGCAGGGGCAACAAACGCATAGGGGGTAGTTATTCTTCGTAATCGAAATCCTGGGTCAGGTTGCCCACCGTGACCTGAAAGGTACCGGGCTCGGTGACGGGCCGGTTATCCAGGCCGATGAACGAAAGGTCTTCGGGATAGAGCTGAAAGGTCACTTCCTGATACTCGCCGGGTTCCAGGTGGATCTTGGTGAATTTTCTAAGCCGGCGTACACTCGGCGTGATGCTGGCGACCAGATCGGAGGTGAACAGCAGTACGGAGTTCTTGCCGGCCCGGTCCCCTTCGTTGGTGACCCGCAGACTTACCTCCAGGGTATCGTTGGGGTTCAGCACGCGGCTGCTAAGTTTCAGGTCGCTGTAGGTGAAATCGGTGTAGCTGAGTCCGGAGCCGAATTCGAACAGCGGGTTGTAGGTCCCGTTGCGCGCTTCGGTGTACTTATGGTCGTAGAGCACCATGGCGTTGGGCTCCCGGGGGTAGGTGAGGGGGAGCCTCCCGCTGGGGTTCACGCGGCCGGAGAGGATGCCGGCCAGGGCGTCGCCGCCGCGTGGACCGGGGTAGCCGGCAAAGAGCACCGCGTGGGCCTTGTTGGCCATGCCGGTCATCAACCTGGGGCGTCCGGCTGCCATGACGAGGACGATGGGTTTGCCCGTTTCCGCCAGCGTATTGAACAGGTCCCGCTGGGAGCGGGGGAGGAGGAGGGTATTGATGTTGCCGGGATCCTCGGTGTAGGATTGCTCGCCCAGGCAGACCACGATCACGTCGGCGTTATCGGCGGCGGCCACCGCGGCGTCGGAATTCGTCAGGCTGTCGAAGGAGGCGCCCTCCAGGTAGGTCAGTCGCTCGGAAAACTCATTCTGCAGGGCCTCCCGGATCGTATGGTAGTCGCCGAGGAATTCATCCGCCCGATCGCCCTGCCAGCTGAAGGTCCAGCCCCCGTTCAGGCTTCGCATATTGTCGGCGGTGGGGCCGACCAGTAGCACCCGTTGCTCCGGCTTGATGGGGAGCAGCAATCCATCGTTTTTGAGGAGTACGATGGACTCTTCCGCCGACTGCAGCGCCTTGCGGGCGTGCCGTTCCCCTCCGAACTCCGGGAAATCCGCCGGGTCCCAGAGGTTTTTCTCGTACAGTCCGAGTGCCACCTTCACGGCCAGGATACGGGACACCGACGAATCGATCCGGCTCTCGGTCAGCTTTCCCTCCTGCACCAGCTCCACCACCATCTCGGGAAAATCGGTGGTGACGGCCGTCATGCTCATATCCAGGCCGGCGTCGATGGTCATCTTCACCGCCTCCTTCAGGTCACGGGCCACGTGGTGGCGCTCGTACAGGTA
>JBGTHX010000317.1:0-4108 GCA_041746055.1 Lewinella sp.
TAACCCCTTAACCCCCTAACCCCTTAAAAAAACCAAAGAAAAAACCCGTACCTTTGCGCGCTTAAACCGGCGTCCCCCAAAGCCAAGCCTTATGCAGTCAATTCGCAACATCGCCATCATCGCTCACGTCGACCACGGAAAAACCACCCTGGTGGACAAAATGCTCCTCGCCGGACAACTCTTCGGTGACCACGAGCGGCCCGGCGAACTGATCATGGACAGCAACGACCAGGAACGCGAACGTGGCATCACCATTCTGGCCAAGAACGTCTCCATCCAGTACCAGGGCACGAAGATCAACATCATCGACACCCCCGGTCACGCGGATTTCGGCGGCGAAGTGGAGCGCGTCCTTAATATGGCCGACGGCGTTCTGCTGCTGGTCGATGCCTTCGAAGGCCCCATGCCCCAGACCCGCTTCGTAATGGATAAGGCCCTGAAGCTCGGCCTCAACCCCCTCGTAGTGGTCAACAAGGTGGACAAGCCGAACTGTACCCCCGAGGAAGTGCATGAAATGGTCTTCGACCTGATGTTCAGCCTCGACGCCACCGAGGAGCAGCTCAACTTCCCCACGATCTACGGCTCCGCCAAGAATGGCTGGATGAGCACCGACTGGCGCCAGCCCACTGAAAATATCCTGCCCCTCCTCGACGCGATCCTAGAGCATGTGCCCGAGCCAAAGATCAAGGAAGGCAATACCCAGCTGCTGGTCACCAGCATCGAGTTCAGCAAGTACATCGGCCGCATGGCCATCGGCAAACTCAGCCGCGGAACCCTGAAGGCCAACCAGCCCCTGACGCTGATCAGCCGCGACGGCACGGAAACCAAGGCCCGCGCCCGCAGCCTCTTCGTGTACGAAGGCTTCGGACGGAACGAAGTGGATGAGGTGCAGTCCGGCGATATCTGCGCCATCTTCGGCGTGGAAGGATTCGAGATTGGCGATACCATCGCCGACGGCGAAAATCCCGAAGCCCTGCCCACCATCGATATCGACGAGCCCACGCTGAGCATGGTCTTTACGATCAACGACAGCCCCTTCTTCGGTAAGGAAGGTAAGTACGTGACCAGCCGCCACATCAAGGACCGCCTCACCGCCGAGCTCGAGCGAAACCTCGCGCTGCGCGTCGAGGACACCGAGAGCGCCGATAAGTTCCGCGTCTTCGGCCGCGGCGTTATGCACCTTTCGGTCCTCATCGAAACGATGCGCCGCGAAGGCTACGAACTCCAGATCGGCCAGCCACAGGTCATCGTGAAGGAGATCGACGGCAAGAAACAGGAACCCGTGGAAGAACTGACGGTCGACCTGCCCGAGGAGCTCTCCGGCACCGCCATCAACATGATCACCCAGCGGAAGGGCATGATGCTCAGCATGACGCCAAAGGGCGAGCGCGTGGTCCTCGAATTCGAGATCCCCAGCCGCGGGATCATCGGTCTGCGCTCCAACATGCTCACCGCCACCCAGGGCGAGGCCATCATGACCCACCGCTTCAAGGAGTTCCAGCCCCACAAGGGCGAAATCCCCGGCCGCCTCAACGGCTCGCTGATCTCCATGGAGAACGGCAAGGCCATCCCCTATTCGATCAACAACCTGCAGGACCGCGGCCGCTTCTTCATCGACGCGAACGAGGAGATTTACGAAGGACAGGTAATCGGCGAGAACAGCCGCGCCGTCGACCTCGTGATCAACGTCACCAAGACCAAGAAACTGACCAACATGCGCTCCTCGGGCAACGACGACAAGGCCCGACTGGTACCGCCCCGCAAGTTCTCCCTGGAAGAGGCCCTCGAGTACATCCAGGCCGATGAGTACGTGGAAGTCACCCCCGAAAGCCTGCGCCTCCGCAAGACGCTGCTGCGCGAAGCCGAGCGCAAGCGCGGCGAGAAGATCCTTTTCTAGGCCGGCAGCCCGGCCTTCGGTCACCGCCTGACTATCTTAGGCGGTGACCCTCATGCTCCGTCGATTCTCCGGTTTACTGTTAATTCTGTTGCTGCCGCTTCTTGCGAGCGGCCAGTCCGATCACTGCACCGGTCCCACCTACGCGCAGCTGTACCACGATGAGGCCGGCCGCGACGTGCGCCTCACCTGCATCACGACGTACGACTCGGGTCCGGACCTGCTGCTCGGCGGAATGGCGGACGGAGACGTCGTGCTGAGCCGCCTGGACCCCGAAGGGAACGCCTACTGGAGACGCAGCTTCCCCACCGGCAGTGAAAGCACGGAGCTAACGCTCCTCACCGGCGTGCTCGTAGATCCGGAGGGCATGCTCGCCGGGGTGGTAAGCTATTTCCGCGACTACGAGCAATTTGCGATGCTCTTCCGCTATAACCCCTATACCGACAGCCTGCTGTACCTGCGCCGCTCCCCCTTTGAGACGGACCCCACTGGCATCCTGCTGGACGCGGACGGCCATTACCTCGTCACAGGCGGGAAGGTCAATCTCCCCGCCCCCCTTTTCCGGCAGAGCTATGCGCAGCGGTTCCGGCGAAGCGACGGGCTCCCGTTTGACGGCGGACATCTCATGGACCTGCGGGGCGAGGAAACGATCTTCGACATCATCCCCCTGCCCGGGGGCGGGTACCTCTCCGCCGGCCAGGCCTCGGTCTACCGCGGCGCGGGAGGCGTACGGGCGAGTCTGCTCTGGCACGACGAGACCGGGCGGCCCGGCAAATTTTTGGTGGGAACCCTCCCCCCCGACGGCAACGGACGCCTCTTCGGATTCGACGTGGAACTGGTCGATGGCAAGATCTTTCTGCTCCAGTGGGGAGACATCGACAAGATTACCGGAGCGGTAGGCACCAAGCCGCAGCTCTCCGTCTTCGATCTGCAGGGCCAGTTGCTGTGGCACCGCGAGTACGACGTGCAGCGCACCAACGGTGAGGTAGCCATGGAGATGGTGCGCCACGACGACGGGGTACTGGTGTACGGCTATACCCTGGTCGGCTTCCGGCAGATTTTCCTGATGCACATCGACCTTACCGGCACCGTCAGCTGGTGCAACCGCTATGAATTTCCCGGTGAAGTGCAGGTCTTTCAGCGCGCCAACCGGCAGCTGCTCTCACTCGGGGACCGCATCCTGCTCACCGCCACCTACAGCTTCTCGGGTGAGCGCCCCCACGAGGGGTTACTCCTGCAACTTGACCGTACCGGCCACCCGCTGGCCGACTGCATCCCCGTCATCCCGCTGGAGGTGATGGTTTCCAGTCCGCCCGCCACCTGGTACCCGGAGACCCTCACCGACCTGCCCTCGGCGGAGGAATGGACGATGGTGCGCCCAACCGGCACCCCCCCGCCGGAGCTGGCCGCGTACGACGACTGCGACATGCCCTGCGAGCGTTGCGAGACCCGCTCTTTCCAGACCGTTTACCTCTGTCCGGGTGACTCGGTACTCGTATCCAGAGCCTGGCAACGGGAGGCTGGTCTGATCACCGATACCCTTGCCAGGACGGAAGGCTGCGACAGCCTGGCGACCACGGAGATCGTGGTCAGCGCGCCGCTGCAGGCTACCGCGCGGGAACTGCCCGGCTGCGGTACCTCCCTCCACGTGCTGGAAATAACCGCCGAGGGCGGGCTGCCACCCTATACCTACGAGTGGTCGGATAGTAGCAGCAGCGGTCCGCGGGCCTACCTCGAAGCCGGATCTTATACCGTTACGGTGAGTAGTGCTGCCGGCTGCGCGCCCCTGGTGCTCCCGATAACCGTCGAGGGGCAGACCGACACCCGCCTGCAACTACGCACCACTCCTCCCTCCTGCCCTGCCGTGGACGATGGCACGATCGTGCTGCTGCCCGCGGGCACCGGAGGGCTCAAGTTGCTCACCGATACGCTGTTCCGGCAAGACTCACTCACGGGCCTGTCACCCGGAACCTACTCCTTCATCGTGCAACTCGAGGGCGGCTGCGAAGTGTACCGGGAAGCTACCGTCGGTGAACCACCGCCCTTTGGCGTGGAACTCTCGGGGCCGCTGCTGGCCAGATTGGGCGATCCGGTCACGTTTACGGCGCGTACCGACCAGCCGGCGGGCGGGATCTCCTTCTCCTGGTCGGCGGATACGATGACCGCCTGCACCGGTTGTCCGGACTTCACCCTGCAGGCCGTCGAAAGCACGAC
>JBGTHX010000318.1:0-5472 GCA_041746055.1 Lewinella sp.
TTCAGGCGCATGTCGTGCTCTCCCTGGTTGGGGATGGCGCTGGTGCTTTCCAGGGCGAAGGTGAAGGTCTCGATGGGCTGGTTGACGTGCTTCCGGCTCTTCTCTTTCCGGTAGCGGTTGATGTAGGTATTGCGCATGATCGTTGATACCCAGCTTTTAAAATTAGTTCCCATGGTAAATTTGTCACGGTGACGGTAGGCACGCATGCTGGTTTCCTGCATGAGGTCCTGTGCATCCTGATGGTTACGGGTCAGGCGAAGGGCGAAGGAAAAGAGCAAGTTTTCGAGCTTGTTAATCTCCTGGGTAAATTCTTGGTTGGTCATCTTAAGCTACTGTTATGTTGGGTGGTGGCGATTATGCCACGGTTACTCGTCTAGTAGCTATCAAATGGCGTGCCAAAAACACAATTAGCTGATAATTAGCCAATTGTGTTTTTGCCGGTATTTGGGAAAAGGACTAAATCCCGCCCCATGACTAAATACAATCATTGAGCCGCAAAACGGGGGTAGCGCTCCTATCTGAGGCGTACGCCGTCCGCTAAAAAGTGGAGTTCCCGGCTGGGTACGGTGATGGCCGCGACCTCCTCGGGGCTTTTGCCGCCATCCTCCGCCAAATGGCGCAGTTCTTCCGCAGGGACCACGGCATAGTAGGCCAGCCCGTGCATTATTACGTGCTGGCCAGAAAGATCCTTGGGGACAAAGAATTTATAATCCTTAAACTTCACCGTCATCCGCTCGCCCTGCCCGGTGGCAAGCGTCATCCAGCAACCTTTGGCTTGGCAGACCTCTTCCACGGTACCCACCAGGGTTACGCTCACCGAGTCCTCAAGTGCTTCGGGGGTGTACGAGGATAGTAAACGCTGGGCGGAAATGGCGTCCCCGGCGGCGAAGTCCGCACCATACAACTCCCCTTCCTCTTCCACGGAGGCGTCACAACTCCAGGTGAGCAGGCACAGAAAGAGAAAGGGGAGGAGGTGATGGCGAAGCGTCATACCGCTAATTTACTGATAGGCGACTAATTCGGTAATGTAGCTGTCGCCGTATCCGGCTTTTTCGAGTTCCGTCTGCAGGGCCACGGCGTCGTCACGCTGGACGAAGCTTTCCCGGCTTTCTACAACCCATACTTGCTCACAGGGACGGTAACGGGCTACGAGGCTGGGGTGAAAGGGATATTCGGCGGGGTCGGTGTAGCGCAGGATCGCTACCTGCACCTTGTACTCGCGGGTGGGCGTAGTACTGAATTTAGGCAGGGCGGGAGCCGTGGCATCCGGGGAGCCATACGTGGAGATTCCCTCTGCGCAGTAGGAGGGTGGCTCCGGCTTGGTCAGGGATGCTTCCATTGTGGTGCTATCCTGCACCTGGGCGAAGAGACCTTGACCGGCCAGGAAGAGGAGTAAAACGGGGAAATAACGCATTGGAAATAGGTAGTGGATCAGTAATGTGAATCAGAATAAGGGAAACGCGCCCCTTAGTCATCTGTTCGTGAAAACAATCCTCACCGCAAGCGGAGCGTCAATTCGACTCTGCGGTTTTCCCGCCGGTCCTCACCCCCCGTAAGCTCGCCCAACCCTTCGGTGCGAATGATGGCCGGGTCAATACCGCGCTCCACCAGTATCCGTGCGACGGCCGAAGCCCGCGCCAGGCTTAGGTCCTTGTTATAGGCCGTGCTGCCGGTCTCGTCGGTATATCCCCGCACGATCACCTCCTCGATCCGCTTTGCGTCCACCGTGCTGAGCAGCCGCTCCAGCGCCTCCCGTTCTTCCGCCGAAAGGGCAGCTTGCTCAAAGGCGAACAACAGCCGGGTCGTCAGGGTCTCCCGGGCTGCCGGGCGGGGCCGCGGTGGGGGAGGTGGCTCGGGTGCGGACGCGACGGACTTAGACAGGCGGAGATCGATCCGGTAGGGTTTCCGGTTGTCCCAGCGGGGAACGGCGAAGCTACGCGCGTAGGGCTGGTAGTCTGCCCGGTCGACCGTAAGGGGTAGCGCCTGCCCGGGCGGCGCGCAGATGAAAAATCGGCCGGCATAGTTCGTGCGAAATACCTCGCCACTCGCCAGGGGCACGGCCTGGTCGGCGATCGGGCGACCGGTCAGGCTGTCGGTAACGTACCCGGACACGTAAGTCACCTCGCGGCCGGTGAGTTGCTCGCTCAGCTGGAAGCGGTAAATATCCAGCCCGCCCGTCCCGCCGGGCCGGTCACTGGCGAAGTAACCCGTACGGCCGTCGGGGGTCAGGTGGAAGCCCAGTTCCCGGGCCGGACTGTTGATCGGCGGACCGATGTTGCGGGCGGGGGTCCAGTGGCCTGACACCGTATCCAGCCGGCTGAAGTAAATGTCCTCGTCCCCGAGCCCGCCGTGGCCCATGCTGGAGAAGTACAGCGTCTGCCCGTCGTTGCTCAGAAAGGGGGCCTCCTCGTCGTCCGGACTGTTCACCGCCGCCCCCAGGTTCACCGGCTCGGACCAGCCGCCGTCCGGCAACCGGTCGCTCCGGTACAGATCGCTGCCGCCTATGCCCCCGGGCCGCGTACTGGCGAAGAAGAGCTGGCGACCGTCGCAGCTGATGGCCGCCTGGCTGTCCCAGGTGGAGGAATTGACGTAGGCCGGCAGCTTTTTGGTATCCCGGATGCGCCCGTCTACCAGGACGCCCGCGTGAATGTCGCAGCTGCCGCCCTGCTCCACCTCGTGGCAGAGGGTAAAAAAGATGGTCTCACCGTCCCGCACCAGCGTACACATACCCTCGGGCTGCTGGGTGTTGAAACTACCGAAGCGGCTGGTGGTAAAGGTTCCGTCCCCGCCCCGCCGGCGCCCGGTGATGAGGTCTTCATCGCCATCCTTGGCCTGACGGGTGAAAAGGACGCGTGTCCCGTCGTTGGTGAAGAAGGGAAAGTAGTCGTTGAGCGGCCCGTTGATCTCCCCGCCGAGCGCTTCCACCCCGGTAGCAATGAGGTAGTTCACGCTGTCGGCGGTGATGCGGGCGGCCAGTACCTGCCTGTCAAGTTCCCGCTGCAGGATCTGCTGCTCGGTCCCGTACTCCTGCTCCCCGGCCAGTCCGAAGGTCCCGGTATCCATCTTCTGCAGTCGCCGGAACTGGTAGAAGTATTCCAGGGCGAGGCGGGGCTTACCGGCGCGCAGGTATACGTCCCCGATCTGGTAGTACAGCAGGCGGGAGTAGGTGGAATCGAGGCGCAGCACTTCCAGGTAGCACTCCAGGGCACCGTCGTGGTCGCGCAGCAGGTCGCGGGCCACCCCCAGGAGGCGGCGCGCGGGCAGCATCCCGGGATCGCGGTCGACGGCCTCAAGCAACAATTTCTCCGCCCGGCGGGGTCGTCCGTCCAGCAACTCCTGCACACCGGCGTCGAAGGAGGCCACGGCCCGCTGCCGGACCGTCCTTTCCTGACCGAAAAGCGGAGCGCCTACGAACAAGAACAGCAGCAGTGGTATTAGATTAACGCTCCGCATGCCGGTATAATAATAGGCGAGGAGCTTACTAAAGCTTGGGCTCCGTCCGGAGGACGGAGCCGCAAGTACAATGAGTGCATTAGTAAACTATCACCGCTAAGGTAGTCACTTTCCAAAACTTTTTCTCCGCCTGTCCTGCCCGGGACGGGCGGAGCACATTTAGGCATATGCGAGCATTTACCCCGTTTTTCCTCCTTTTCTTCTGTCTGGCCTGTACGGCACCGGCCGACCGCGCCTCCACGGCAGACCCGGCACCCGCGTCCCCGGCCCCCTTCAGTGGTGAACTGGGGCAGTACTGGTATCAGGGCAAGGCCGAGCTGAGCGTCTATGACCTCGAGCAGGCCCGTTACGGCGAGCTGCGGCAGGGACAGGCCGTTCTGATCCAGGTCACCGAACCCTTCCTGACCGGCAGCCAGGTGAAGGACGAGGACGGAGGCTCCGACGGCGGGCCCTCCACCCCGGTGCTGAAGACCAACCTGATCCGCCGCTTCGTGACGGGCATCTACGACTACTCCCTTATGACTTCGGTATTTACGCCTACCGACGGCCAGGCCTATCCCCGCACGCTGAAGGTCACGACCAGCTCGCAGGACTGGTGCGGGCAGAGCTACACCCAGCTCAACCAGGCCGGTGGCGAGGAATGGCGCATGGAACTGCGCAGCTACTTCGAGCGGGAGGGCGACCGCGAGGAGCGGCTGGCGGCCGACTTCCTCGAGGATGAGATCTTCAACCGCATTCGCATCGGCGGGGAGCTGCCGGACGGGGAGTTTTCCGTGATTCCGGCCACCGGCTACCTCCTGATGACCCACCAGCCCTACACCGCATCCCCCGCGACGGCCTCGACGACCACGGCGGGCGACAGCCTGCGCGTCTACACCCTCAACTTCACCGACCTCGAACGGCGGCTGGAGGTCACCTACGATGCCGCACCCCCCTACGTGATCCGGAAGTGGACCGAAACCTACCCCAGCCGCGACCAGGTGCTGACCACCACCGCTACGCTGCGGCAGCAGAAGATCGAGCCCTACTGGTCGGAAAACGCCAACGCCGATGCCCTTCTGCGGGCGGAGTTGGGGCTGAAGTAGCACAAACTCACGAACGCATCGTTGTCTCCCACACCAGGAATTGGATTTATGTCTCGCTTACTTACCCAGCTTTTACTCCTCGTGTTGCTCCTCGTCGGGCAGTTACTCCCCGGACAGGGGGTCAGGCCCTACGACCCGAGCAATGCCACGAACGGCGTCCTGCTGGGACTGGGTGGCGCGCTCACCACCACCTCCGTGATGCTCGACCGGCGGGTGGGCGCGCTGACGGAGAACGACATCTCCGTGCTGGAGATCAACAAGATCCCCGGCATCGATATGTTCTCCACCCGCCACCTCTCGCTGGAGGCCGACGAGATCACCGACAAGCTCCTGCTGGCCAGCTTCGCCAGTCCCTTCTTCCTGCTGCTCGACCGCCCCGGCCGGAAGAACTTCGACCAGATGGCCCTCATCGTCTTCGAGGGCGCCATGATCAACTCGGGCCTGATCAACCTCACGAAAGTGCTGGTCCGCCGGCCGCGGCCCTACAACTACAATTCCGACGCGCCGCTGGATACCAAGCTTAAGAAGTCTAGCCGCTACTCCTTCTTCAGCGGCCACAGCGCCACCACGGCGTATTTCAGCTTCACCACGGCCAAGCTGTACAACGACCTGTACCCCAACAGTGCCGCGCGGCCCTACGTCTGGCTCGGCGCGGCCCTGCTGCCCGCCGCGGTCAGTTACGGCCGTATGCGGGCGGGGCGTCACTTCCTGACTGACGTTTTGGTGGGTACCGCCGTTGGCACGGTGATTGCAATCGTAGTGCCGAGCCTCCACCGCGCAGGCGCCGAAAATTAGCCCCCCTATGGCCCAATTCATCGACTACTACCAAACGCTGGGCGTCGACAAGACCGCCGATGACAAACAACTCAAGAAGGCTTTCCGCAAACTGGCGCGGAAGTACCACCCCGACGTGGCCCCCGACGACCCGGAAGCC
>JBGTHX010000319.1:0-2588 GCA_041746055.1 Lewinella sp.
CCGCCGCCGTGGATGTCGAGAACGAGATCACGTTCTTCGAGACGGTGAACATGGGCAACGGCAGCTACGCCAGCAACCCCTGGCTGATGGAGTGTCCCGATCCGGTCACCCGTACGGTCTGGGGCAATTACCTCACCATTCCCGTCAGCTGGGAGGGCGGCAACAGCTACACCTCCTACAAGGACCTCAACGAAGAGGAGTACAAGGGTAAAGCTGACATGGTCGAGCTGCGGGTAGGGGAGCAGGCCGACGCGCCCGCTACCATCACTACCGTCCGTCAGTTCGGACAACTCCCCGGCACCTTTGGTCTGGCCATCGGCTACGGCCGCAGCGTAACCGGCATGCCCGGGCGGCAACTCGGCGAGGATATCGGGGTAAACGTTTACCCCTGGCTGACCGTCGACGCGGATGGCTACGTCCAGTACTACACCACCCAGGCGGAGATCTCCGACCGGGTAGCCACCGAGCACGATTTTGCCAGCGTCCAGTACCACCATACCATGGGCCTCACCACCAAGAGTGAGGAAGGCACCCTCTACTATAATAAGCGCACGGGTGACCGGGAGACCATCGTCGGTGAACTCACCGACGAGCAGCGCGAATACCTCGAGCCCTTTCACGTTGACGAAGCTACCGTCATGGAGCTTGGCGAGGGTATGCAGGGCGGACTCACCGACCGTTCCATTATTTACCAGGGTACGCTGGCCGACCTGCCACACCTGAAAGAAGAGATCGCCGAGAAGCGGGCCGAAGCCCAACACCTCAACGAACAGACACTCTATCCCTACGACGAGTACGTCAAGGACATATACAGCCAGGGTCACTGGTGGGCGATGCACGTGGACCTGACCGCCTGTATCGGTTGCGCGGCCTGCGAAGTAGCCTGCGTGGCGGAAAACAACGTGGCCATCGTAGGCAAGTACGAGGTATCGCGCCACCACGAAATGAAGTGGCTGCGCATCGACCGCTACTACTACGGCGACGTGGAAAACCCCCGCGCGGTGTACCAGCCGATGATGTGCCAGCACTGCGACAACGCGCCCTGCGAAAACGTCTGTCCGGTGAACGCCAGCCAGCACAGCGACGAGGGACTAAACCAGATGAGCTACAACCGCTGTATCGGTACCCGCTACTGCGCCAACAACTGCCCCTACAAGGTGCGCCGCTTCAACTGGCTCGACTACACTACCGCCGACCTCTTCAGCAGCAACGAGCCGGAAGTGGAAAACGAGGACCTGCCCTATGGAGCCGATAACCTCACCCGCATGGTACTGAACCCAGACGTGACCGTACGCAGCCGCGGCGTGATCGAGAAGTGTAGCTTCTGCGCCCAGCGCCTGCAGTCCGGCAAATTGACCGCCAAGATCGAGAAGCGCGCCCTGCGCGACTCGGACGTGCGCACCGCCTGCCAGACCGCCTGCCCCACCGGCGCGATCACCTTCGGCGACCGCAACAATACCAACGGAGACGTACGGCGCAAGCTGAACAACCCCCTGAACTACCTCGTCCTGGAGGAAGTGAATACCCAGTCGTCGGTCTTCTACGCCGCCCGGGTACACAACCCCGTGGAAGGACTCGACGCATAACCCACCGGGCTTTCGGGCCCGCCAACGAAACAGAACCCGCAACAACAACTGAACCGATCTATTTTACCCCGGCAGGAACGGCCTGCTTTTCTTCGCCGGGCCCAGATCGAAAATCGTAAATCCCTATGAGTGGACATATAGCACCGGTTCGCCAGCCGCTGATCACGGGTCATAAGACCTACCACCAGATCACGGAGGACATTTGTCGGCCGACGGAAACGGCGCCCTCGCTGTCGTGGGTCGTTACCTTCATCATCTCCGTCATGTGCCTAGGCCTCTTCGCCTTCAGCGTGGCGTGGACCATCTGGATCGGCATCGGTTCCTGGAACCTCAACCGCACCGTAAACTGGGGCTGGGACATTACCAACTTCGTCTGGTGGGTGGGTATCGGCCACGCCGGCACGCTGATCTCCGCCATCCTCCTGCTGTTTCGCCAGAAGTGGCGCACGGGCGTAAACCGGGCCGCGGAGGCCATGACGATCTTTGCCGTAATGTGTGCCGGGCAGTTTCCGCTGATCCACATGGGCCGCCTCTGGCTGGCAATCTTCATCTTCCCGTACCCCAATACCCGGGGGCCGCTGTGGGTGAATTTCAATAGCCCGTTGCTCTGGGACGTATTCGCCATCTCTACCTACTTCACCGTATCGCTGCTCTTCTGGTACGCCGGTCTGGTGCCTGACCTCGCTACCGTACGGGATCGCGCCGTCGGCCTCCGCAAGAAGATCTACAGCGTCGTGAGCTTCGGCTGGAACGGTTCAGCCAAGCACTGGCAGCGGTGGGAGAGCCTCTCGCTGATCCTAGCCGGTCTGGCGACCCCGCTGGTACTTTCCGTACACACTATCGTATCCTTTGACTTTGCTACCTCGGTAATCCCAGGCTGGCACACCACGATCTTCCCGCCCTATTTCGTGGCGGGCGCCATCTTCTCGGGCTTTGCCATGGTACTTACCCTGATGCTGATCGCGCGGAAGGTCCTGCACCTCGAGGACTACATCACCATCG
>JBGTHX010000320.1:0-2151 GCA_041746055.1 Lewinella sp.
ACGGGGACGTAGTGGAAATGACCTCCTTCGCTCCCCTCCTCGCCCAGGAGGTCCACACCAACGGGAGCCCCGACCTCATCTACTTCAACAATACCGAGGTGAAGACCACCGTGGACTATTGCGTCCACCGGATGTACGGACAAAACGCGGGCTCATCGGCGTATCCGTAGTCCAGGGCGATCCCACGGATCGCGACGCCCGCCCCGTTTCCAGCTCCCTCTCGCTAGCGGGCGGTCTAGACTACGAGATGCCCGCCTACTCCTTTTCGGTGATCCGGGTAAAGGCCCCGACGCGGTAGAGGTGATCGCCAGGGCATCGCAGTGTCCCCAAAGCAAAAAACAACAGCCCCAGGGTACCATTCAGCCCCCCCGAATACGTTGTTTTCCCGTCCGGCGTCCGTTTAGCTGCCGGGTGCCGTGATCCACTAATTTTCCCCTTTGATCGCTGCCGCGTCTTTTGGCGCCCCGGCACGATCCGTCATCCTACCTGACTTATGTCAAGCCACTGGACCTTTTACTCCTTCGATCCCAAGCGCTGCCGCCAGGAAGCCCGTGACCCGGGCACCGGCATCGCGAACGTGAAGGCCTGGCTCAGCGGGGTGGAAGACAGCCACCCCGAACGTCGCCTCCTCACCCCGACCAAACTGGACCAGCTCGGCCAGTTCAACCTGGATTACAACCTCCTGCCCCGCAAGCACTGGAAGGCGCTGGATACCTACTACCGCCTCTATTTCCGGGAACTGCTGGACATCACCCCCGAAAGCCCCCAGCCCGCTTCGCGGCAGCTCTGGGAAGAACTGCTCCGCTTCTACAGCGGCCGGAACGGACGGGATACGGACACCTTCTCCGCCCTCGCGGGGGAAGGCCAGCGGGTAGGCTACCTGCCGCGCCCCGAAGGGTTTTTTGATAAGGTGACCCACGCCCTGTACGGCGCGCCCTGCGATTACCTCGTTCTGGAGGGAGAGGAACTGCACACCTTCTGCCGCCACCTGCAGGCGCTTTTCTACGTCAACAGCTGGGACTGGCCCACCTATATGGAGGAACAGGAGATCCTGCGGCCCCGCATCGTGGAACCCTTCCTGAGCGCGCGCGACGGGAAGGGAGGCCTCTACGCTTTGCGGAGTGAGGCCGATGGTGCCATCGTGCTCCGGGAATGGGAGCCGGAGGAAGAAGTACTCTTCTAGTACAAGCCGCGGACCGCACACCGATTCCACTTACCTTGGACGCCCCCGCTACCTGGCAGGGAGTATCCGCCCATGACCGCCCACGACATCCTGAAGCTGCGCACGCGCGCCCTCACGCCCCACCCCATCGCCAAGGACCGCCCCTACGTGCTCTGCTGGCTGATGCAGGCGCTCCGGGCCCGCGAGAATCCCGCCCTTGACGTAGCCATTCTCCTGGCCAACGCGGAGGGCATTCCGGTAGTCGTGGTCCATGCCCTTGAAAACCGCTACCCCTACGCCAGCCACCGCCTCCACCGCTTCATCCTGGAAGCCAGCCTGGACCTGGAAGCCGGATTGCAGGAACGCGGCATCCGCTTCGTCCGCTGGGTGCGCCGCTCGGGCGAGAGCGAGGTCGACGCGGTAGCGCGCCTGGCCGCAGACGCCGCCGCCGTGATCGTGGACGATGTGCCCACTTTCGTGACGCGGGAGTACGCGGACGCCCTGGCGCAACGCTTTTCCGGGGCGGTCTGGGGCGTCGATGCCTGCTGCGCCGTACCCATGCGCGCCTTCCCCCAGGACCTGGGCACCACCAAGAAGTTCCGCGCGGCCCACTCCGCCCTGCGCGAGTTGCACCTCCACACGAATCTGGAACAGCAACCGAAGTTCCCTCCTTTTGCGGGAACGCTGGATCCGGGGGGCTCCGGCGCTGCGGATCTGGGGCCGGAGGACCTCGATCCCCTCATCCAAACCTGTGAGGTGGACCTGAGCCTTCCACCCGCCGCCTTCCGGGGCTTCCGGACGGCGGCGCTGGAGCGGCTGCGGTACGCCGTGGAGCACGTCGTGCCCCGCTACAAGTGGACACGGAACAATCCGTCCCTGACCGACGACAGTACCCACCTCTCCCCCTGGCTGCACTTCGGGGTGCTCTCCCCGCGGGAGGTAGCTGCGGCCGTACTGGAGGCGGAAGCGGCGGGCAACGTTCATTCCGC
>JBGTHX010000321.1:0-3166 GCA_041746055.1 Lewinella sp.
CATTGGAGTAGAATACCAGGTTTTCGTCCCGCTGGGCAACCGCGCCGATATCGTCGACGGCTACGACCTCGGCAAATTCCGTGACGTGCAGAACGTAGGCGGAATCTCCCTCAACTTCAACATCGGCAACTCCTCGACCCACACCGAGCCCCGCTACTGGACCAACGCCTTCACCCCGATCAAGGAGGACATCAACTCCCTGAACCGCCGCGTGGATGACGTCACGATCGATTCCGACAACGACGGTATCCCCGACGCCATGGACCAGGAGCCCAACACGCCCGCCGAGGCCACCGTCGACAGCCGCGGCCGCACCCTCGACAGCGACGGCGACGGTGTAGCCGACTACAAAGACCAGGAGCCCTTCTTCCCCCCCCGTGAAGGCGAGGTGGTCGATGCCAACGGCGTAGTGACCGAGCGCATCGATGAGCCCCTGTCCGAGGAAGAGGTGCAGGGTATGATCGACAACAGCGTCAACAACGCCATCGAGGAGGTCAACCGCAACAACAGTACCCGCATCAACATGGAAGGCGGCGCCATCTACCTGCCGATGATCACCTTCCCCCTGAACCAGGCCGACGTGAAGTACGACGACTATGGCGTGCTGGCCAGCATCGCCCGCGTCATGCAGGCCAACCCGGGCATGAGCCTAGTGGTCCGCGGCTACACCGATGCTACCGGTGACCAGGCCTACAACCAGCGCCTCTCCTACCGTCGCGCCCTCAACGTGATCAACCACCTGGTCAACACCAACGGCATCGCCCGTGACCGCCTGATCCTGCAGTACCGCGGGGAGGACGAAGCTCTTGTCCCCCAGGACGTAAGCCGCGTCAACCGCCGCGTCGAGTTCCTCACCGGTATGTCCCAGGACGCCACCGAGGATGCCGCTCCGGAAGGCATGGAGGGAGGCAACTAAGCCCCCTACCCCGCCCGCACCACGACCACGAAGGGCCCGCCGGAAATTCCGGCGGGCCCTTCGTTCATTAAACAACGCCCGGCTCCTCTAGGGTGCCGGACGTCGGGTTTCACGCTTAAATCAACTTGATACATTGACCTGACCCCGGCCCGTCACATTTCGTGGCCTGGACGCCCTACTTTTATCCTCGTATTCCGTTTTCCCTCCGATGATGAACCTGCTCCGGTGTACTTACTTTCTGCTGCTGACGACTTCGCTGTCGGCCCAGCAAGACCTCTCGGGCAGCTGGAGCGGCTTGCTCCTGCAGAACGAGGGAGGGATTTCGGATCGCTTCGAACTATTCTTCGACCTGCAACAGATCGGTATGAGCATTCAGGGCACCGCCTTCGTACGCCTGGGGGAACTCCAGGCACAGATGCGCCTGAGCGGATTTCAGACCCCCGACGGCAGTTGGCGGATCTCGGAGACCAGAATATTGAGGAGCAATAAGGCGGGCCTGTCGGTATCCTGGTGCATGAAGGAGTACGACCTTCGCGTGGACTACCAGAACGGAGAACTGATCCTCACGGGCCCCTGGTGGGGAAACAGTGAGTACGGCCCCTGCATACCAGGATCCATAACGCTGCGGCGGGGCTTCCGCATCGCCGGGTTACTATTCTTCCGCGGCGAGCACCCCGTTGATGTCGAGACGCATGGCGAGGTCCATTACGGTCACTACGCCTTCCACCGGAGCTTCGCGGTCCGGCGCGATGAGCATGCTGTAGCCGCGGCCGGCCCGGGTGGAGAGCTGGGCTTCCAGGTCCTGGGGTGAGATCCGGCGGTTGTTGAAGTAGAGGGCCCCGGCATCGTCGATCCGCACCTCATCGAGCCGGTCGGTGGAGGGACTGGCGGGCGTATCGCTACGGCCCGGAAGCTTCAGGTTGAGGGCATTCGGCGCCACCACGGTGGACGTCAGCATGAAGAAAATCAGGAGGAGAAAGATGATGTCCGTAAGGGAGGACATATTGAACTCCGCGCTGACCTTGGATCGCTTTTTCAGTGCCATGATCGCGTGGGTTATCCGTTGAGGGGTTGGGTCGCTATGATGGCCCGGGCGCGCCGCTGGGCGGCGAGATTCATGATGGGCGTGATGCGGCTGAAGGGTACGCCCACTTCGGCGACGATGGTCACGGTGGCGTCCTTCTGGTTGTTGGTCTGCTCAAGGGCATCGCTGAGGGCGGCGAGTACCGATGACTGGGTCACCGCTACATTATTGACCCGCAGCGCGCCGCCCTTTTCCAGTTCCACCACGATGTTGGTCGGGGCAACTGTCTGGCTATCGGATTTCGGCAGATCGAAGGGGCGGATCTGGACAAAATTCGAGGTCAGCATGAAGAAGATCAGCAACAGGAAGATAATGTCCGTCAGGGAGGACATATTGAATTGAGCGTTAGCCCGGTTGGATCGTTTGAGTCCCATGTGCTGTCAACTTTAGGTGGCGCGGAAAAGAGTGGCCTAGCCCGGCTCCTGGAGCAGGTCCATGAACTCGGTCGTGGAACGCTCCATTTTGTACACTACCCGCTCTACCTGGGCGACCAGCAGGTTGTACCCGACGAAGGCCAGGATACCGATGAACAGACCGGCAGCGGTCGTCAGGAGGGCCGAGTAAATACCGCCGGCCAGGACGTCGGGCGTGATGTTCTGTGCGTTCGACATCTCGTAGAACGCATTGATCATACCGGTCACCGTACCGAAGAAGCCGATCATGGGGGCGGCACCGGCGATACTGGCCAGGGTGCTCAGTCCCCGCTCCAGCCGGAATACTTCCAGGTTACCCACGTTCTCCACGGCGGCGTCGATGTCCCGCAGGGGTCGGCCAATGCGTTGCAGACCCTTGTCGACCATACGGGCCACGGGGCTGTCGGTGGTGGTACAGAGGGCGCGGGCATTGGCCATATTACCCGACGAGATCTCGCGGCGGATGCGCTCCATAAAGCCTTCGTCGTCGGTGCCGGCCGCCTTGATGGTGATGTACCGCTCGGTAAAGATGTACAGGCCGATGATGAAGAGCACGAGCAGGATGCCCACAATGATCATCGTCAGGATACCGGACTCGAGCAGGACGTCAAGTAGGCTCTCACTTTTCACCGCCGGTTCGACGGGGTCCAGGCTCAGGTCGCCCTGCGCCTGCAGGAGTAGAAAGAATTGGTACAATAGCATTCGGGAGGCTTTAGCGCTTGCTTAACGTCACCCGAAAGATGGATATGTTGG
>JBGTHX010000322.1:0-11934 GCA_041746055.1 Lewinella sp.
GGTGGCCGCCGAACTGGAGGTTCCCCTGATCGATATGACCGAACGCAGCCGGGAGCTGGTCAACGGCTACGGCGACGGGCCCTCGAAAGCCCTCTACCTCTGGCTCAGGCCCGGTGAGCATCCCAATTACCCCGACGGCGTGGAAGACAACACCCACTTCTCTCCGGAAGGCGCCCGCGTCATGGCCGGCCTCGTAGCTGAAGGCTTACAAGAACTGCGCATGCCACCGGCGCGCTACCTGTCGGCTGACTAATGGGTAGACTGATCCTCCATCTTTGCTTTCTGGCCGGTGCGCTCCTGCCGGTCACCCCGGCACCCGCGCCAGCCGCCCCGGAGATCCTGCTGACGGTAGGAACCAACCAGGAGTACCCCTCGCTGAACGATGCACTGGCCGCCGCCCGGCAGCTGTCCCGCTTACCCGGGCAGCGCATCGTGCTGTCCATCGCCCCCGGCGACTACGAGGAGATGCTCCTGATCGACGTACCGGATCTCACACTGCGCAACGCCGCCCGGCAGCCGGATATCGAGCTTACCGACAAGGGGGTAGGCATCGGTCCCGGAGCGGTGCGGATAACCTCCTACTACGGACACGGCTACGATTATTTCAGCCAGGGAAGCGACCACCGCTGGCACGCCGATACGCTGCGCCAAAACCTCGAACGGGGTGACCTGCTGCCGGGTAATCCCACGGTAGGCAGTACCAGCGGATCCTTTTGGAGCGCAACGGTGGTGGTGGACACCAGCGGCTTCGAGGCGGAGCGCATCATATTCGAGAATTCCTTCAACCAGTACATCTCCCGCAAGGAGAGTCGGGACCGGGTGCGGCAGTGGGCCGAAGGGGGCAAGGGCGTCCGGCCGGGGGAATACGGGAACACCGCCGTCCAGGACCGCGCCTATGTGGAGCGGGCCGCCGCCATAGCCTTTACGGAGGCCGCGGATCGGGCCATCCTCGATGGGTGCCGGGTAGTGGGCCGGCAGGATTCTTTTTTCGGGGCCGCGGGTGCCCGGGTCTTCGTGTACGGCGGGGTCATGATGGGCGCGGTGGATTACCTCTTCGGGGGGATGACCGCCGTCTTCTACCGCAGCGAATTGTCGATGAACGTAAGCGACGTGGACCACGACCGCTCCTACCTGACCGCCGCCCACTATCCGAGTGGCCGGGGTATGCTCTTCTACGAGTGCCGGATTACCTCACCCGTACCGGGTACGGAGACCGCCTCCCGTTACGGCGCCAAGCCCGGCTTCTTCGGGCGGCCCTGGCGCCCCGAAACCAGTGAGGTGGTGTTTGCGCATACCCGCGTCGATACCTCGACCTGTCCGGGCTACGAGGGCCGGTCCCTGATCGAGGCGGTGGGGTGGAACGACTTCCTGGGGGGCCAATCGCCCGCCATGTACGAATACGACACGCGCGAGCAATCGGGAGATGATCACGCCGCGGCGCGGGCACCCTGGGCGACCCTGTTACACCGTCCCGAGCTGCCCGGTAGCGTTCCCCTGCGACCCGTTACCTTCACACGGGGCGACGACGGCTGGGATCCGCTGCCGCGTCTGCTGGCAACTGATTCGCATAAGAGATAGAACCTACGATGGCCGAAACACTCAAAATTCATCCCGCCGATAACGTCCTCGTGGCGCTGTGCGATTTCCGTGCCGGAGAGACCGTGACCGACGCCATGGGGCACGTTCCCTTGCTGGAAGACATTCCGACCAAACACAAGATCGCGGAGCGAGATTTCCGGGAAGGAGAAATCATCACCATGTACGGCGTGACGGTAGGCAAAGCCCTGCGCCCCATTCCCCGGGGTACCCGGATCAGTACGGAGAATACCGTGCATGCGTCGAGCGAGTACTCGGTCGGCGCACAAAGCGCGGACTGGCACGCGCCGGACGTATCCGCCTTCGCCGGACGGACCTTTGATGGCTATCATCGCGGTGACGGGAAGGTGGGCACCCGCAATTACTGGCTGGTTATCCCCCTTGTCTTCTGCGAAAACCGGAACATCGACGTGATCCAGTCGGCCATGCTCGAAAAGCTGGGCTACGTAACCGAGCGGGCGTTCAGCGTGGACGTCGATGCCCTGATCGCGAAATACCGCAACGGCTCCTCGGCCGCGGAGATCATGGACACCTCCGTGCTGCGGTCGGGTACGGATCTGCGGCAGAACCGCGTCTTTCCGAACGTGGACGGGATCAAATTCCTGACCCACCAGGGCGGTTGCGGGGGCATCCGCCAGGATTCCGAAAGTCTGTGCCGCCTCCTGGCCGGGTACCTGAATAATCCGAACGTGGCCGGGGGCACCGTCCTCAGCCTCGGCTGCCAGAACGCTCAGGTGAGCCTGCTGCAGGAAGCACTGGAGCGGCAGAATCCCGCCGGATTCGGCAAGCCGCTCTACATCCTGGAGCAGCAGGCCAGCGCTTCCGAGCGCGATTTTATCGCAGAAGCCGTGAAGGCGACCTTTACCGGCCTGATGGAGGCCAACCGCAGCGAAAGGCGCCCGGCCGGCCTGGAGCACCTGACCCTCGGCTTGGAATGCGGCGGCTCCGACGGCTTCTCCGGCATTTCGGCCAATCCGGCCCTGGGCTACACCTCCGACCTGCTGGTCGCGCTGGGCGCCAGGACGATCCTCTCAGAATTCCCGGAACTCAACGGGGTGGAGCAGGAACTGGTGAACCGCTGCGTTACGGACGAGAAGGCCGAAAAATTCGCCCACCTCATGCGCAGCTACTCCAAGCGCGCGGAGGAAGTAGGGTCCGCCTTTTCGATGAATCCGTCTCCGGGCAACATCCGCGACGGCCTCATCACGGACGCCATGAAGTCGGCCGGCGCCGCCAAGAAGGGCGGCACCTCCCCGGTGGTCGACGTACTCGACTACACCGAGCAGGCCACGCGGCCTGGCCTGAATTTGCTCTGTACCCCCGGCAACGACGTGGAAAGCACCACCGGCCTGGCCGGCTCGGGCGCCAACCTCATCGTCTTCACTACCGGGCTCGGTACACCGACCGGCAACCCGATCGCCCCCACCGTCAAAATGGCCAGCAACACCGCTCTGGCACATAAAATGGGCGACCTCATCGACATCAACGCCGGCACGGTGATCAGCGGGGAGGATAGCCTGCGCACCAAGGGGGAGGAACTCCTGGAACTGCTGATCCGGGTAGCCAGCGGAACTCAGCTTACCTGCGCGGAGCGCCTCGGACAGGACGACTTCATTCCCTGGAAGCGGGGTGTTTCGCTTTAGCCACCCCACCTAAATAAACTGTACACCCCCGTTATGCAAACCCTCAATCGCCGATCGGCCCAAGTTTTTCCCGCTCCCCCCGAACGAATACTGCAGTTCGGCGGCGGCAACTTCGTGCGGGGGTTCGCCGACTGGATCGTGGAGGTGTACAACCGCACCCAACCGGAGCCGCTGGGGGTCGTAGTGGCTAATAACTCCGACCGGAAGATTTACCGCGATTGGGCCGGGCAGGACGGGCTTTACCACGTACTCACAAAGGGAATAGCCAACGGCGAGCTGGTGGACCGCCACGAGTTGGTCACCTGCGTGAGCCGCGTGCTGAGCCTCGACAAAGACTGGGAGGCGTTCCTGCAAACGGCCGAAAATCCGGCCCTGCGCTTCATCTTCTCCAACACCACGGAGGCCGGAATCCGTTTCTCCGAATCGGACGGACCCGATGACGCCCCTCCCGCCGAATTTCCGGCCAAACTGACCGCCTGGCTGCACCGCCGTTTCGACCGGTTCGGGGCGGAGGGCTCCGGCAGCGATCGCGGCGGATGTGTCATCTTCCCGATGGAATTGATCGTAGATAACGGTAAGGTGCTGCGGGAGAAGGTCCTGCAGTATGCGGCGCACTGGAAGCTGTCGGACGACTTCGTCCGCTGGGTTAGAGAGGACTGCACCTTCTGCAATACGCTGGTGGACCGGATCGTGCCCGGGGTAGGGCAGGCGGAGATGGCGGAGGCCCGGAAAACGGTCGGCTACCCCGACGCCGCCATCACCCAGGGCGAACCCTACCACTTGCTGGCCGTCGAGGCTCCGGCGGCCGTGCGGGAGGAGTTGCCGCTGGACCGGATCGGACTGAACATCGTCTACACCGACGATCTGACGCCCTACCGCCGGAGCAAGGTGGCCATCCTGAACGGAGCCCACACGACCATGGTGCCGGTAGCCTACCTCTGCGGCCGGGAAACGGTGCGGGAAACCCTGGAGGACGAACTGACGGGTGGCTACGTGCGCGATGCCCTGTACGAAGAGATCATTCCCACCCTTGATCTGCCCGGAGTAAACCTGCAACAGTTTACCCGCGACGTGCTCGATCGGTTCCGCAATCCCTTCATTCACCACCGCTTACTGAGCATCTCCCTCAATTCCGTATCCAAATACCGCGAGCGGGTTCTGCCCAGCGTGCTGGCCTACCACGAGCAGCGTGGCAAATGGCCTCGCCGCCTCGTGCTGTCGCTGGCCGCGCTGCTGCGCTTCTACCGAGGGGAGCGCGGGGGAGAAGAAATCCCCCTCAAGGACGACCCCTGGGCGATAGATTTCCTGCAGTCGGCGTGGTCGGACACTCATGGTTCACCGGAGGACCTTAACCGGTTCGCCGCGCGCGTGCTCGGGTGGGAGCGCGCCTGGGGCCGGGATCTGTCCGGCTTCCCCGACCTTCACCGAATGCTGGTGGACGACCTCCGGCTGATCGAACAGGAAGGAATGAACGCCGCGGTACGGGCGGTTCAGCAAGACTAATATCACATGAAATACCTCTTTGCCCTCTTGTTTTTCTCTCTCCTGAGCTCTCCGGCCGGCGCGCAGCAAACGCAGCCCCTCTATACCGGTCCCGTACCCAATTCCCGCGACGTCCCCGATCCGGAAACGATCACCGATCGGGAGGTGGGCGGCCGGGCCATTGAGAACGTAGCTGTTCCGGAGTTGACGGCCTACGTACCGGAGCACCCTAACGGGCGGGCGGTCATCATTTGTCCGGGCGGCGGCTACGCCCGCCTCGCCTACGACAAGGAAGGGGTATGGGTGGCCGAGCGGCTTATGCGCGACAGCATCACCTGCTTCGTGCTGAAATACCGCATTCCGCAGGATGCCACGAACGTCGACCGCTCGCTGGCCCCCCTGATGGATGCGCAGCAGGCGATCCGGACGGTGCGCGCGGGTGCGGCGGACTACGCCATCAGTCCCGATAAGATCGGCATCATGGGCTTTTCCGCGGGCGGCCACCTGGCGGCCACTGCGGCTACCCACTTTGCCCGGCCCGCCGACCCCACTGCAACGCTATCTATCTCCTTACGCCCCGATTTCGTAGCGCTGCTGTACCCCGTGATCACTATGGACTCTGCCCAGACCCACACCGGCTCCCGCAACAATCTGATCGGGGAGCAGCCTTCCGAGTCCGAAATCCTACGGTTTTCGGCCGATAAGCAGGTCACCAACGATTCGCCGCCCGCCGTCCTCGTGCACGCCGCGGACGACGGGGCCGTGCCGGTAGGCAATAGCCTGGCCTACTACGAAGCCTGTGTGGCGCACGCAGTTCCGGCCGAAATGCACCTCTACGCCCACGGCGGTCACGGCTTCGGCCTCAAGAACCCGACCACCCCCGACGACTGGGTGGAGCGACTCCTGAACTGGATGCGGACCCTGTAAAGATCACCGGCGCGTTCGTATTTTATGCCAGCCCAACGCCGCTCCTATGAAAATTTTTCCGCTGCTTTCGTTCCTGATCCTTTGGCAGACCGCAGCGGCGCAGCAGGGCTATTCCCCACGGGATACCGCCTATTCGATTCACAGCAGCTACGGCACGATCCGCGAGGACCATCCCGACGTGCGCCCCGTATACGCTTATTTGCCGGAGGGGGTTACGGCGGATACCAACGTGGTATACGCGACGGTGGACGCAGACCGGGACCTGTACCTCGACGTGTGGCGACCGCACCACAGTGAGGGGCTGAAACCGGCGGTGATCTTGATCCACGGGGGCGGCTGGACCACCGGGTCCAAGGAGAACGTGACCCCGATGGCCCAGCAGCTGGCGGCCCGGGGCTACGTCACGGTCACGCCGGAGTACCGGCTCAGCGCGGAGGCCCCTTATCCGGCGGGAGTGTGTGATCTGAAAATGGCGGTCCGTTGGATGCGGGCACACGCGGAGACCTACGGGATCGACACGGCACGTATCGCCGCGTATGGCTGTTCGGCGGGTGCCCACCTGGCCTCGCTGCTTGGCACCACCAACGACATCGATCTCTTCGACGCCGACGACGATCTGCTGGGCCACCATTCCGCCGCGGTGCAGGCCGTCCTCAATATTGACGGGATCGTCTCCTTCATCCACCCCGAAGCGGAACCGGAGTGGACCGGCCGCTCGGCCACGGCCTGGCTGGGCGACTACGGTGCGGAGAATGACCGGTGGCGGGAAGCTTCCCCGCTGGAGTACGCGGGAGCGGACACGCCACCCTTCTTATTCGTGAATAGCGCTTACCCGCGCTTCCATGCCGGACGGGATGACCTGTTTGCTATTCTCGACCATCAAGGCATCTACCACGAACAGCACACCTTCCCAAATGCCCCCCACGCTTTCTGGCTGCTAGATCCCTGGTTCAAGCCTACCCTGGAACACGCGGTAGCGTTTTTGGAGCGGGTATTCGGCGGCTAGAAAACTAGAACGGTCGCCACCGGGGATCTCCCGCGTCATTGATGCCGGCGAAGCCGGTATCCTCGAAGTTGAAGTTGAGGTCGAAGGGGGCTACCCACAGGTCATCGGCCGTACCGTTGTAGCGCATATTCGGGAAACCGGGAATCTCGGTTCCTTCTGTGAACGCGAAATTGGTGGTTGCGTAGGTGTTCGTCACCGTAAAGTTAGTGCTCTCCAGCCCGTCGTAGATCCCCTGCACGGCGTAGTCACCGGTCTCCCCAAGGTCCCAGGCGGGCCCCCAGATGCTGTTGGTGATCGTGATGCCGTTGATGACGTTACTGAGCACACCTTCCTCCCCGCGCCAGCGAAAGATGAGGCCGCCCGGGGAGCCGAATTCGTTCATCGTGCAGTTGTCGATCACCACCGACTGGGCATTTTGCCGCGTGGTAATGAAAGCCTCCATCTTGGCGAAGGTGGTGTTGGTGAAGCGGAGGTTGTCGAAGGCCGCATTGCCTGCCCCATCGGTGTCGGCAGTGATGACCCCGTATCCTTCGATCGTATGAACGATGCTGTTGTTGATGTGGTAATTCTCCAGGAACATCTGGGAGCGGATGCGAATGATGCCGCGGAAGTGGCTGATGACGCAGTTGTCGAAGGTCAGTTCCCGCAGCAGGGTGGGCGATTCGACGTTGGGATTGAAGACGTAGTCACCGCTGTAATCCTCCCCCCGCAGTTCCACATCGATGAAGCGGACGTGATCGATGGTGGAACCCTCGGCGATATTCCAGTTGCCCGTGGTATAGAGTATGGGTTTCTGGTTACCGAAGCCGGTGGAAGAGCGGAAGGTGATGGATTTATCCAGGTCATCCACCGGGAAATTATACTGCACCCCCTTCTGCAGGACGATGACCTGCCCGTCCAGGGCGGCGTTCACTACCGCCGTGAGGGTATCGGCATCCGAGCTGTTGCTCAGGTCGATCACGTTCGGGTCGGTCAGGTCGATGGCCGCCTCGGTGGTGGTATAGTTTTCCCAGCCTCGCAGGGTTTCGCCGTCTTCCCCGCTGTAGATCGCGATCTGATATGCCGTCATTGGGGACAGGCGGCCCACTATGAATACGCCGCTGTCTTGCGCCATTTCGTCCACCTCAAACTCGTCCAACGGCGTGGTCAGGCGCTCATCGTCGGCGGCAAATACCCGGATGGTCGTGATAGGTGCTCCCGCTACCTGCCACCGGACGCGTACCCGGCCGTCCAGCAGATCGCCCTCGGTAGGCGGGATGAGGGGAGAGGGGAAGCGTTCGGTGCGTACGTCCCCGAGGTCGGAGGCGCGGCTATCAAAGGCCTCCACTTCGGCGTGGGCGGTGGCTCTGACTTGGTAGAGAGTGGCGTAGAGCAGGCTTTCGCCGTTGAGCGTCCCTTCGTCGATGACCAAATAGTTGGTGTCGGACTCGATCGTATAAAGCACGGTGGCGAATGAGTCCCGGCTAACCTCCACGGTGTAGGAGGTGGCATCGCGGATATTACCCATGTTCACGATGATCGTGTTGAGCTCGGCCTCGAGGGGCTCGCTCAGTACGGGGCGGAACAGACGGGTCTCTTCGTAGAATTCCTCCTTCTCACAGCCGGCGAGGAGAACGAGCGCCCCGCCGAGCAACAGAAGAAAGACCTTTGGCAAGGTTGACATGATAAGCTTCATTAAAGGGTGGTAAAAGAATTGCGGCGGTGGCGGATCAGAAGGCGTATCCGTCGTTGGAGAGGGTGCCCTGGCTATTGGTGACGGCTTCTTCGGGCAGGGGGAAGATGTAGCGGGCCGTTCCGGGCTTGGGACCTTCGTCGATGTAATTACGCCAGTCCTTGACCATCCATTCCGGATAATCGTTGCGGAGGTTATCCCAGAGGGAGGTCAGCCATCCGTCGCGGTTCCATGAATCGTCGGGTGCCACCAGCACGTCCTCGTCGGGATTGAGGACCACAAAATTCCCGCTTTCGTCCACTTTCCAGAAGATGTAGTCGGGCAGTTCTTCGTAGGCGCCTTCGCTGTCTTCGTCGGCTCCCGCGTCGGCCATAGCCTTCAGGATAGCTACGGTCTCGGCCATCTTTTCCGAGTAGATGCCCCAGCGGATGAGCTCGTACTTGCGGATCATTTCACCGCCGAATTCCCAGGCGCGCTCGTCGACGATCGCGTCAAAGAAACTTTCCTTTCCACCGGAAACCTCAGCTACGTACTGATCCACTTTCTCCGCCCAGTCGGCTTCGCGGAAGGCGCGGCGTCTTACACGCTTCAGGCTTTCCTGCGCGAGCGCGGTAGGGCCGTTCAGTTCGTTCTCGGCTTCGGCGTGCATCAGGATTACGTCGGAGTACCGCAGCATGGGCCAGTTGATGCCCGTACCCTTGGCCGAGGAGGAGCCCGGCGGGGAGTCCAGCTCCCACCGGCTCCACTTACCCTGGGCAATGTTGGTAATGCCCCCATTGGCGAGTTCCTTTTCCCCGTCCGTATTGATCATGTAGAGGGCGCAGGTGACATCCCGGCGGGTATCGCTCGTATCGAAGGAATAATAGTACGAGGCCGGCATGGCCATGTAGTTGTTGCCCGAGCCGTAATCGTGGGCCGCGGTGGGGCCGCCCTGTACCGTAACGCCGAGGTTCCAGCCGACATCGCCGTTGCCAAGGGCAAAGGGTACTTCGAATAAGATATCCCCGTTGGTGGGCGAAACGAACTTGGAATTGTTCAGAAATACTTGCCGGAAATCCCGCGGCAGCTCGCGATCTTTGAGCTCCATCAGTTTTTCGGTGTATTCCTTGGCAATCTGGTAGTAGTCGAGGTAGTCCGCCTCCCGCACCGTACTCAGGTCCGGCTTGAGGGAGTAGCCGCCACGCTGCAGGGCCAGCCGCGCGATCATGCCGAGGGTGTACTCCCGGTTGACCTGCTCGATCCCGTACGGCAGTTCGTCCGCCCACATCATTTTAGACTCGGCGACTATCATGTCGTTGATCACGTCGGTAAGGATGATATTCCGATCGGTCTTTTCCAGAAAGAAGTTGTTGCCGGCCTTGGGGGCGTCCCGGACATAGGGCACGTCACCCCAGTAGAACGCTAGAATGCTGTACCAGTAGGCACGCAGGGTATAGGCTTCTCCCAGCAAGTGCTGCATAGTGCGGGAAGTCAGGGCGTCTTCCGAGGCGATGGCATTGCTGCCCTCGATCCCTTCGATGGCAATATTGGCGTCGCGGATGGCCTGGTAAGCGGCGTTCCATACCCGCCTGATATCGTTGTTGCTGGATAGGGCTTCGAGATCCCAGATCTGGTAGCGGTCGCTGGAACTGGTCCAGCCACTCTGGTGCTCGATGTCGGTGTTGCCCGTCATATTGTTGGACAGGCGGGAGCGGAAGGCATCGTCGCCGAAGGGGGCGTAGATGGCGTTCACTCCCTTGCGCGCATCGTCTACGTTTGAGAAGACGTATTCGGTGTCGAAGGTGGAGATGGATTCCGGTTCCAGGAAGTCCTGGCAGGAGGCCAGCAGGCCCACAGCGAGAAGTCCCAGTATAATCTTGAAGTGCATGATGGATCGGTTTGGGAGGGGCAATTAAAAGTTGAGGTTCACGCCGAAGGTGTAGCTGCGGCTGCGCGGGAAGGAGGAGAAATCCACGCCCGGCGTGAGGGCCGCATAGGAGGAGCTGGTGGAGGTGCTCACTTCAGGATCGTAACCGGAGTAATTCGTCCACAGCCAGAGGTTATTGCCGGTGAGGTAAAACCGGAGGCTCGAGATGCCGACCCGCGAGGTCAGGCTGGTCGGCAGGGTGTAGCCGATATTGAGGTTGTTGAGGCGCAGGAAGGAGCCGTCTTCCACGGCCCAGTCGGAAATTACCGCCTGGGCGATACCGAAACTGTTGTGCGACCAGATCTCCTTGCCCTCGTTGAGCTCGGATAGCTGGTCCAGATCGGTCACAATGCCACCGGCCGTGCCGGTATAGGAGCCGTCGACGTCCAGGTAGGTGAATCGGTTGTCGATGCTCATCGTCTCGAGCAGGTTGCCGTAGGTAACCCGGCGGAATTGGTTAAACTGGATCTTGCCCGTGTTATACACGTCGTTTCCGAACGACCAGTTGAAGAAGATGGAGGCATCAAATCCCCTGAAGCGCGCATCGAAACCGAAGCCCCCCTGGTGCTTGGGCAAGGTGTTTCCGATCACCCGGCGGTCATCGCTGGTGATTTCCCCGTCGCCGTTCAGGTCCTTCAGTTTCATGAAGCCAGGCCGTAGGTTGGGATTGCCAACCGTCGCGCCCGAGTTGGGCACGCCGTCCGCCAGCGTATAGCTATCCGTGGTGGAGTCGTAATCCGTAAAATCAGTGGTGCTGTAGTAGCCGTCCGCCACGTACCCGTAGATGTCACCCAGCGTGCCGCCTACGGTGAGCAGGAAATCGTTCTGGTCCTTCAGGTCTGTGCTGGCCCAGTTGGACTGGAAGAAGCGCGACTCCGTCCCGCCGAGGTCTTCCACCTTGGCGCGGTTGACGCCGATGTTGAAAGTGCCCGAGAGGGTGAATTCCGGCTTGCTGACGAAGTAGGCCGTCAGGCCCAGTTCCACCCCTTTATTGGACGTCGAACCGATGTTATCCCACTGGGTGGTAAAGCCGGTATTGGAAGGAATGGACGACCGCAGCAACAGGTCCTTAGTGGTATTCTTATAGAAGTCAAGCGCGCCGAACAGCGCACCGTCAAAGAATCCGAAATCCAGGCCCAGGTTGCGGTTGATGGTCGTCTCCCACTTAATGAAGGGGTTGTAGAGCGTGGTGCCCGACGGGGTGTAGTAGACGTTGTCGACGTTGTTGAACCCGGGGCCGCGGTTGGTGGTACCCACGAATAGGAACTGCGTCGCCGTGGCGTCCACCCGGTCGTTACCCGTCTGCCCGTAGCTGGCGCGAAGCTTGAGCTCCTGCAGCCATTCGGAATCAGCCAGGAAGTCCTCCTCCGAGAGCTTCCAGCCCAGGGCGACGGCCGGAAAATACCCCACCCGGTTGCCCTCGGCGAATTTGCTGGAGGCGTCGGACCGCAGCGTTCCGGTAATGAGGTAGCGGTCGTTGATTGAGTAGTTCACCCGTCCGAAGAAGGACAGTCGGTTGAAGTTGGTGTACTCCTCCGTTTCGTGGCGGTCGGTGCGGCCGAAGGTCATGTTGGCGAAGAGCTCCTCCGGGGTGATCGAGAGGCGGAAGTCTTCCGCCCGGATGAAGTCGCGCTTGCCGCCGTTGGAGTAGATCTCGTGGCCGAGCAGAAAGTCCAGGTTCTGGTTCTTCAGCGACACGAGG
>JBGTHX010000323.1:0-3355 GCA_041746055.1 Lewinella sp.
GCCGGCGAGGTCGGCACCGGCTCTCCGGCCCCTGTATCTCCCGAAACAGCCCCCACGGGGCTGGCGCAATTCGTTACGGCACTCGATCTGAGCGGCCCGTTCACCTTCGCGGGCCGGCCCCTGCCCCTGGAAAATTTCGACGTGCGCGAGCGACTGGACCTTGAACTGATGCGCAACGCCTACTTCCACCGCAATACCCTGCTGCTGCTCAAGCGTCGCGCCCGCTACTTCCCCACCATCGAGCGGGTACTGAAAGCGGAAGGCCTTCCCGACGACCTGAAGTACCTCGCCGCGGCGGAAAGCACCCTGGACGAGGTCGTCAGCCCCGCGGGAGCGAAAGGCGTGTGGCAGATCATGGCCCCGACGGGCCGCGCGTACGGACTGGAGATCACCGATGAGGTGGACGAACGTTACCACCTGGAAAAGGCCACCCGCGCCGCCGCGGCCTACCTCAAGGACTATTACGAGCAATTCGGCGACTGGAACAAGGTGGCCGCCGCCTACAATGTGGGTGGCCCCAACCTGAAGAAGTGGCTGGATAAACAGCGGGCGGACGAGTTCGTCGACCTGGACATCAACCAGGAAACCATGCAGTACCTCTTCCGCATCGTGGCGCTCAAGTACATTATGGAAAGTCCTGAGCAGTTCGGCTACCACGTTCAGCCAGAACACCAGTACCCCGTACTGGACGGCTACCGAACCCTTACCGTTGACCGTTCGGTCGCGAACCTGGGCGACTTGGCCCGCGAACAGGGCACTACCTACCGCATGCTCAAGCTGTACAACCCCTGGCTTATCTCCGGTAGCCTGACCGTAAAGCCCGGCCGTTCTTACGAAATCCGTATACCCAATCCTTAGCCCCGTCCCGATGCTGAAGTCCACCCTACTGCGCCCCTACGCCCACTTTGTCCGCCGCAGACTGCTGCACCGGGCCGGATTGGCCGTGGAATTGCAGGAGGAGATTCGCCGTGACCTCGTCCGGACCGCCCGGGATACCAGCTACGGGCGTGACCATCATTTCGACCGGATCAGGACCTACGCCGACTTCCGCCGGGAGGTACCCATCGGGGACTACGAGGCCTTTAGACCCTACGCGGACCGGATTAAACACGGGGAAGCCGACGTCAGTTGGCCGGGCCGTCCCCGTTATCTGGCCAAGACCAGCGGTACCACGAGCGGGGTCAAGTACATCCCGATCACCCGCGAAAGTCTTCCCAATCACTTCGGCAGCGCCCGCAACGCGCTGTTCAACTACGCCGCCGAAACGGGTCGTACCCGCTGGCTGGACGGCAAGATGATCTTCCTGAGCGGGAGTCCGGAAATGGACGATACCAACGGCATCCCCACCGGCCGCCTGTCGGGCATCGTGAACCACGAGGTTCCGGCCTGGCTGCGGACCAACCAGCTACCGACCTACCCCACCAATTGCCTCGAGGACTGGGAGACCAAGCTCGAAGCGATCGTGGACGAAACCCTGGGAGCGGATATGCGGCTCATCAGTGGCATCCCCCCCTGGGTACAGATGTATTACGAGCGCCTGCTGGCCCGGAGCGGCAAGTCGACGGTAAAGGAGCTCTTTCCCAACCTGGAAATGTTTGTCTACGGCGGCGTCAATTACGCACCCTACCGCGATAGCCTGGAGCGACTGGTGGGGGCCCGGATCCCCAGCGTGGAGACCTACCCGGCCAGCGAGGGCTTTCTGGCCTTCCAGGACAGCCAGACGGCCGACGGCCTGCTCCTCAATACCCAAAGTGGCATATTCTTCGAATTCGTGCCCGCCACGGAGATCCATGCGGTCGATCCGCCCCGCCTTTCGCTCGGCGAGGTGGAGCTGGGGGTGAACTACGCGCTTATTCTGTCCAGTACCGCGGGGCTATGGGCCTACGATATCGGCGACACGATAGAATTCGTGAGCCTGAGCCCCCACCGCATCCGCGTGACGGGGCGCACCAAGCATTTCATTTCCGCCTTCGGGGAGCACGTGATCGGCAAGGAGGTGGAAGCCGCCCTGCACGAAACCGCCGACCGGCTCGGCGGTGCAGTGACCGAGTTCACCGTAGCGCCGCAGGTGTCGCCCGCCGGTGGTCTCCCGTACCACGAGTGGCTGGTGGAATTCGGCACGCCACCGGAGGATCCCGAAGCTTTCGCGGCGGAACTGGACCGGGCGATGGTGCGGCAAAATGTCTACTACCGCGACCTGATCGATGGCAAGATCCTGCGCCCCCTGCAGCTCACCGTACTGCCCGCGGGCACCTTCCGCAACTACATGAAGCGGGAGGGTAAACTCGGCGGACAGAACAAGGTGCCCCGGCTTGCCAACGACCGCCGCATCGCCGACCGCTTACGGGACTAGCGATCCATTGCTTAGCTTAGCGGCGAACCAAACCCAGGCTATGCGCACCCTGATTACCCTGCTCTTGACGGTGCTCCTCTGCACCTGCGTCCGCGCCCAGATGACGTTTTCCTTCCTGTCCGCCGACCAGAACACCTTCGTGGCGTCGGAGCTGAGAAGACTGACGCTGAAGCAGAAAGCCGGTCAGATGACGCAGGTGGCCGTGGACCTCGTCTTCGAGGGGCAGACCTATGTACTGACCGACCCGCCGGTGATGAGCGACGCGAAGATGGACCGGATCCTGGGTGAACTGGAGATCGGGTCGATCCTCAACGTACCCAGCGGATCCATCCCCACCCGCGAGGATTACCACGAATATATCGGCCGGATACAGGCCCGCGCCATGGAAACGACCGGCATTCCGGTACTCTACGGCCAGGATGCGGTACACGGCGTGAACTACCTGCGCGGCGCCACCCTCTTCGCCCAGCCCCTGAGCCTGGCCGCCACCTTCGATACCGAGCTGGCGCGGGAATTGGCCGCAATCACGGCCTACGAGATGAAATCCGCCAGCATCCCCTGGAACTTCAGTCCGGCGATGGACGTGGGCCGTAACCCAGCCTGGCCCCGCACCTGGGAGAGCTTCGGGGAGGACCCCCTCGTGAACCAGCGCTTCGGCGTAGCTATGGTGGAAGGTTACCAGGGCGACGGCGTAAGCGACCAGAACAGCGTGGCTGCCTGCCTGAAGCACTTCACCGGCTACGGCTCACCCCTGTCGGGCCGCGACCGCACCCCCGCCTATCTGCCGGAACGGCAGCTGCGCGAATACTACCTGCCGCAGTACAAAGCTGCCATCGACAGCGGTGCCCTATCGGTGATGGTCAATTCCGGCGAGGTGAACGGCGTACCGGTACACGTGAGTAAGGAATTGCTTACCGATATACTCCGGGGCGAAATGGGTTTCGAGGGGCTGGTGGTTTCCGACTGGCAGGACGTCCGGTACCTGTACGAGCGCCACCACGT
>JBGTHX010000324.1:0-17691 GCA_041746055.1 Lewinella sp.
GGGTGCGCGACCGGAGGTCACAATCCGATCCGGATCACTCACAAGCCGTACTTCCCCGCTTTTCCGACCTGCCCTGGCACCCGCGGGCCCGCCCCGGTCTGCTTATCTTTGCTGCTAAATTAAGCCCCCCATGCCCACCCTCTTCGATAAAGTCTGGGACGCCCACGTAGTCTCCGAGGTGCCCGGCGGCAACCAGGTGCTGTACATCGACAAGCACCTCATCCACGAGGTGACCAGCCCGCAGGCCTTCAACGGACTGCGCGAGCGGGGCCTGCCGCTGTTCCGCCGCGACCGCATCGTCGCTACCGCCGACCATAACGTACCCACCAAGGACCAGGACAAGCCTATCGCCGAACCCCTTAGCCGCAAGCAGGTGGATATGCTCACCAGCAACTGTGCCGAATTCGGGGTGGAGCTCTACGGCCTCGGCCACCCCTACCAGGGCATCGTGCACGTGATCGGGCCCGAACTCGGCATCACGCGGCCGGGTATCACGATGGTCTGCGGCGACAGCCACACCAGTACCCACGGGGCATTCGGGGCGGTCGCTTTCGGTATCGGTACCAGCCAGGTGGAACAGGTGATGGCCACCCAGTGCGTCCTCATGGCCAAGCCCCAAAAGATGCGCATTAACATCGAGGGCGAACTGCAGGAGGGCGTAACGGCTAAGGACCTCATCCTCTACGTCATCGCCCAACTCGGTACCGGCGGCGGTACGGGACACTTCGTGGAATACGCGGGCAGCGCGATCCGCTCCCTGAGCATGGAGGGCCGCATGACCGTCTGCAACATGAGCATCGAAATGGGCGCCCGCGGCGGGCTCATCGCTCCCGACGAAACCACCTTTGACTACATCCGCGGACGGGGATTCGCACCGCAGGGCCCCGACTGGGACGCCGCCGTGGACTATTGGCGCAGTCTGCCCAGCGACCCCGATGCTACCTTCGATACCGAGTACACCTACCGCGCTGAAGAGATCCCCCCGATGATCACCTACGGCACCAACCCGGGCATGGGTATGGGCGTGACCGACCGCATTCCCGAGGCCAGCGCGCTTCACGGGGCCGCCGGTATGCAGAAGGCCATGGAGTACATGGAGCTCGAGATCGGACAGCAGATGGAAGGTATGCCGATCGATTACGTCTTCATCGGTTCCTGCACCAATTCCCGCATCGAGGACCTCCGTTTGGCGGGGGCGCGGGTGCGCGGGAAGTCCGTGGCGCCGGGGGTAACCGGCATCGTAGTCCCTGGTTCCCAGCAGGTAGCGAAGCAGGCCATCGCCGAGGGGCTGGACAAAATATTCACCGACGCCGGCTTCGAATTCCGTGGCGCGGGCTGCTCCGCCTGTCTCGGCATGAACGAGGACAAGGTGCCCGCGGGCCGCTACTGCGTCTCCACTTCCAACCGCAACTTCGAGGGGCGGCAGGGGCCGGGCGCCCGGACGATTTTGGCCAGTCCGCTCACGGCTGCCGCTGCTGCGATCAATGGGCGGATCGTGGATGTGAGAGGGATTTAAAATTTAAAATTTGGTATTTAAAATTTGGTAAACTTTTTGTTTTAATATAGCTTAGGGGGTGATTTTAGATTTTAACCCACCAACCACTAGAGGAATGACAGCCAATGAACTGGAGGCGCGCCTTATCCAATTTGGGGTAAGTTGTACCTTACTTACTCACCGTTTGCCGGTCCAGCAGTACTACGATGCGAAGAATGCGGCACAGCAGCTGGTCCGTTCTGCGACATCCCCCGGGTTCCATTATGGAGAAACCCGCGCGGCAGAATCATCCCGCGATTTTCTTCACAAACTGAAACTTGGTCTCAAAGAGCTGAGGGAATCACGCAATACCCTTAGGTACATTTACTACATGAAGTACCTTCCCGATGAGCAGGTGTTGGTTCTGGTTAAGGAATCTAGTGAATTGATTGCAATCTTCACCGCAAGTGCCAAACGGGTTGAAATGAAAATCGCCTCCTGATGCAGAAAGTGTTCACAAGCACCCGGGTCCCGTCAGCTTTAAAAAGCTTGGATGGGGTGTAAATGCTGGAAAATCAGAAATCAGAAATTTAAAATTTAAAATTTTGCAGGCTTTCAAAAAACTAACCTCCACAGCCGTCCCCCTACCCATAGAGGACGTCGATACCGACCAGATCATACCGGCCCGCTTCCTTAAGGCGACCACCCGCGACGGCTTCGGGGAAAATCTCTTTCGCGACTGGCGCTACGACAAACTCGAGCACCCGCGGCCCGACTTCGTACTGAACAATCCCATGTATTCCGGAGAGATCCTGGTGGCGGGATCCAACTTCGGCTGCGGATCGAGCCGGGAGCATGCCGCTTGGGCGCTGGCGGATTACGGCTTTCGGGCGGTGGTGTCCAGCTACTTTGCGGATATCTTCCGCGGCAACGCCCTCAACAACGGACTGCTGCCGCTGATCGTCAGCCCCGAGGTGCTGGACGAGATATTCGGCACCATCGAGGCGAAGCCCGCCGCCCGCTTTACCATTGACCTGGAGGCCCAGACCTTCACCAATGAGGAAACGGGCACCACGACCCGCTTCGAGATCGACGAATACAAGAAAACCTGCCTGATCAACGGCTACGACGACATCGACTTCCTGCTCAGCCAGCGCGACAAGATCGAAGCCTTCGAAACCAGCCGGGTAGAACACTAGACCATATTACGTGAGTAACTTCAACATTGCCGTGCTCGACGGCGACGGCATCGGACCCGAAGTGATCGCCGAGGCCATCAAGGTCCTGGACGTGATCGCCGGAACATTCGGCCACACTTTCGATTACACCTACGCCCCCGTCGGTGCCATTGCAATCGACCGGACCGGCGAGCCCCTGCCCGACGATACCCTGGCCATCTGTAAGCGGAGCGACGCCCTGCTCTTCGGGGCCATCGGTCACCCCCGATTCGATAACGACCCCACCGCCAAGGTGCGCCCGGAACAGGGCTTGCTGAAACTGCGCAAGGAACTGGGGTTGTACGCCAACCTCCGCCCCGTAGCCGGCTACGCCGAACTTGCCGACCTGAGCCCCCTCCGCCCCGAGCGGATGAAGGGCGTCGACATGCTGATCGTGCGGGAGCTCACCGGGGGCATCTACTTCGGCGAGAAAGGGCGCACCGCGGATGGCAACACCGCCTACGACACCTGCACCTACTCCCGCTACGAGATCGAACGCATCGTGAAGATGGGCTTCCAGGAGGCCCGCGCCCGCCGCGGCAAACTCACGCTGGTCGATAAGGCCAACGTCATGGAGACGAGCCGCCTGTGGCGGGAGATCACCCGGGAGTTGGCTCAGGAAAACGAAGATATCGACCTCAACTACATGTTTGTCGACAACGCGGCCATGCAGCTGATCCTGAACCCGGCCCAGTTCGACGTCATTGTCACCAGCAATATGTTTGGGGATATCCTTTCCGATGCCTCCAGCGTGCTGGCCGGCTCCCTTGGCCTGCTGCCGTCGAGCAGCGTCGGCTCGCAGGTAGGCATGTTCGAGCCCATCCACGGCTCCTGGCCGGAGGGAGCCGGGCAGGACCGCGCCAATCCGGTCGCCGCTATCCTCTCCGCCGCCATGATGCTCGATCACCTTGACCTGCGGGAGGAAGCCACCGCCGTTCGCATGGCCGTAAACCGGACCCTGGCCTCCGGAGCCGGGACCGAGGACCTGCGCCCTGCCAAACAATTGGGCACCCGTGCCTTCGGCGACCGCATCGCCGCGGCCCTCTAGCTGAAGCAACCTTACAAAAAACGCCCGTCCCCACGAGGAGGACAGGCGCTACAGATACCTTAATTGTCTCTAGCCGCGGAGGCTTAGTCGCGGTACACGTCCACCGAACTGGCACCGGCAAACGGCAGGTCAACCATGGGTGCGGTGTCGCCGGTAGCGTCGACGGGGAAGCCAAGCAGGGTTCCGCCGCCATTGGCGCGTTCGGCCACGTAGATCATATCGCGCGTGGTGTCGTAACCTACGTCAACGGGGTTGCCCAGTTTGGTGGTGGGACCGCTGATGCGGGTGTAACCGGCCGAGCCGATGGTGGTGGGCGAAGTGAGGGCGCTGAAGTTGCGGATCACTACGATACCACCGTCGGAGTCGGAGCCGGCATCGCCGATGTCGGTGAGGATCATCAGGTCGTCACCTTCGTCGTAGGTCAGGCCGTGGGTACGGGTGATGCCGTCGATCTTGATGAAGCGGGTGGGCGCAACGGTGTCACCGGGCGTGTTGGCGAGGAAGTTGTCGTAGATGGCGATCGAATCGCTGTTGTCCACTACGGCGTACAGCGAAGTGCCTACGAATTCCACGCCCCATACGTTAATGGTGGTGGGGTAGGAGCCGATGCTTTCGATGACGTCTTCGCCGGGCATGCGGAAGACCACGAAGCTGTTGGTGCTGTCACCGTCGTTGGCCACTACGAAGTTATCGGCGTAGTACGCCAGTCCGCGTCCGTTGTCGAAGGCCACGTCACTTTCGGAGTTGACGTCCAGGTCACCGTTGTCGTCGAGGGCGTTGAATACGTTGTCGTACTCGATCAGCGTGTTGCTGCTGCGGTTGACCTGGAAGATGTTGTTATTGTCACCGTTGTAGTAGATGCCGTCGGCATCCGTACCGTTCACCATAAAGCTCCGGATTTCCAGGGGATCGTCCTCTACGTCGAGGATGCCGATCATGCCGGTGGTGTTGGAGGAAAGGAATACGGTGCCGTTGTCGTCAGTGTCGATGCCGAGGATATCGTCATCGTCGCCACAGGCGGCGAGGGACAAAATGGCAAAGGAGAGGAGAGGCAAGCTGAGCTTGCGGAAAGAAAATCTAGTCATGTGTGAAGATTGGTTTAAAGGGGGATACAGGGCGTGAATTCTCAACTTAGGTGTGGTCCCCCCAACTGCCCAGCTTCACGGCTTGTTCGATTTAGTCACCTTGGAGCGTCCAAAATGGAACGCAGATGACCTAAATGGTGATCGCCGTGCCAGGCGTAGGTCGCGGCCAGGGTATCCAGATGATAGTGCGTATCGCTACCCGGGTGGTAAGCCGGCTGGCTCCACTGCTTCGGCGTACACTGGGCCAGTAAAACCGCCCACCTCAGGTGCAATCCGCGCAGTATATCGTAGCTGGCCTCCACCGGCACCGCCTGTACATCCGGGAGTTCCGCCCACTTCACTTCATCGTAGGGCACGAGCGTGGGATTGTGCTCCACCAGCGTCACCTTGTGCCGCTGGTAGGCGTGCAGGTGGCTGTCAGCCAGGTGGTGGATGACGTGCTGTGCGGTCCAGCCCCCTTCTCGGTAGGGCGTATCCAGCAACCCTTTCTCCTGCAGTTGCCGCAGCAATGGTTCCAGTCTTTCGGGCAGGGCGCCGATGCGTTTGGTGGAATCGAGCCGCCGGGCGTCATCTCCCGTGGGCGGTAGGGTAAAGCGGCCGATGGGGTAGCGGAGGTGTTCGTAGTTGTCGGGCATGCCTTAATTGACTGATGCGGTACGGATGACCTGCACTACCTCTTCCATCAGGTCGCGCTTCTTGCGGCCGGGGGCGTACACGAACCCATCGACGAGTACCAGCTCATTATTAAGCGTATCATTCAGCAGATAGGACACGAAGGGCCCGGCCAGGAAGTCGTTCTCAATTTCCCAGATACCCCGGCCCTCGATGGCGAAAGCCCCGTTGAGCTGGATGGCTTCGGTGAAGAGCGGCAGGTCCGTATCGTTAATCTTCATATAGGTGTTGTCGGTGGTGGAGCTGATGTACTCCTTTCCGATACGGTCACGGATCTCCTTCAGTCCTTCCTTAGAGAGCTGCGCCTGGTTCTGGTAGGGCGATTTGGTCAGCATGATATTGAGGCTGGCGCCCTGCACTTCCTTGCGGAGCCACACCACGTCCTCGGATTCGAGGGGTACCCGCGTGTAGCCGCCGGGCACGTCGATGCTTGCTCCTACGAGGTCGCGGATGGTATCGCCGAGGCGCCGGTTGGTGCCCTGGAAGTAGGTGGTGACCCGCAGACGCTCATCCTCGCCTTCCTCCAGTCGCTTGACGATGCCGGGGTGCGCCTGGCTGAGTCCGCTCAGTAATGCACTCCGGTCCTTGCCGACCACGTAAATCAGTTGCTGGCCCGTCGCCCACTTGTTCTTGGCCACGGCGGTGCCGAAGCCTTCGGTGCGGATTTGCTGGATCTTCTCGTCGGTCAGGTCGCCCAGTACCATCTGGGTGGTGGGGCTGTTCTGGTCGCTCAGGTCGGCCAGGACGACGTAGTTCCGCAGTTGTCCCCAGACCGGTTCCGCCACCACGCGCTCCGGTTCGATGAAGCGGACATCGAAGATGGGTTCGGGCTGGGGCAGGAGGATATAGGGGGCTTCGAAGAAGTAGGCCACTGAATCGCCGGCTCCCGCCTTCCAGGTGCTGCTGTCGGCGATCACCACCAGGCTGTTGATCTGCCCGAAGGCCGCGGGGGTGGGCTGGAGTTTATCCTGCATGTCCTGCGTACAGCCCGCGAGCAGGAAGCCCAGGACGGCGACAGGGGAAAAGACAATGGGGAAGCGCTGGCTCATGGATACGGTATTCTTACGAAGGAACAGATGATCGAGCGCGGGGTTTTGACGGGTAGCTCCGGCCGGGAATGTCTTCTAGAGCTCCAAATCGTTGATGGCCTGCCACACCAGCCCTGATTCGAAGCCGCGCTTCACCATGTAGTCGGCCAATTTACGCCGCCGGAGGTAAGGATGCTGGCCCGCCTTTTCGATCGCGTTGCGGCGCTCGAGTTCGCGGCAGAGGGTGTCGAAGTAGTCCGCGTCGTCTATCTCGGTGAGTGCCTTTTTGATGCAGTAGGCGCTGATGTCCCGTTGCCGCAGTTCCCGCTGGATGCGGTAACGCCCCCACCGCTTCATCTTGAACTTACCCCGGGCGTAGGAACGGGCGAAGCGCTCCTCGTCCAGGTACTTTTCCCGGATGAGGTCGGCAATGACCTCTTCGGCCGGGTCGCCGTAGTAGCCGAGCTCGTGCAGCTTCTCCCGGGCCTCCTTGTGGCAGCGGTCCTGGTAGGCACAGTAGTGCTGCAGGGCTTCGATAGCCTGCTCTGCGGTATATACGACCTTTTTCTCGGGGAAGGACAGCTTGAAACGATTTGTGGTAAAAGTACGCATTTTCCGGCGGGGACGCGGGTGCCGGGCTCGTCTTATCTTGGCCGCCACAATTACGCAACGTATGGATTTCAAACAAATCTGGGTCGATTACCAGCCGGTCCTGCTCGCGATCGGCGTGCGGGTGGTGGCCGCGATCTTTATTCTGATCATCGGCTTCTGGCTCATCAACTGGCTGGTACGGCAGGTAGGTAAGCTGATGCAGAAGCGCAACGTCGACATCAGCGTAGCGGGATTTCTCACCAGTTTTCTGAGCATCGGGCTCAAGGTGCTCCTCATTCTGTCGATCGTAGGCATGTTCGGAGTGGAGACCACCTCCTTCATCGCTATCCTCTCCGCGTTCTCGCTGGCCGTCGGACTGGCCCTACAGGGTAACCTGGGCCACTTCGCCAGCGGCATCCTGCTCCTCACCTTCCGCCCCTTCAAGGTCGGCGACCTCATCGGCACTGGAAAGTTCGTGGCTACCGTGAAGGAGATCACCGTATATCATACCGTCCTGCAGGCCGTCGACAACCGCCTCATCATCATCCCCAATGGCAAAGTGATGGGCGACGCCATCGAGAACTACACCGCCCAGGGCTTCCGGCAGCTGGACCTAACCTTCAGCATCGGCTACGGTGACGATATTGATCAGGCCCGCTCCGTCCTGACCGCGGTCGCCGAACAGGCCCCTAACCTCCTCCTGGACCGCGGCATCAACATCTTCGTCCGCACCCTCAACGATAGCAGCGTCGACATCGCCCTCCGCGCCTGGACCGAGAACGCCAACTACTGGCCGGCCCTTATCTACCTCAACGAGCACGTCAAAAAAGCCTTTGACCGGGAGGGGATCACCATTCCTTTTCCTCAGCGGGATATTCATGTGTACCGGGAAGGGGGTTAGGGCTCGCTGCGCTCTACGCGCGAGGCGCTCTATTTAAAGTATTTGAGCCTCCTCACCTCATCTTCCAGCAAGTACCGGTAAAAGCCCCGGGGAAGGTTCTTTTTCGTGAGGCCCGCGAGATAGGTGCGATCCAGCTTTTCGACGGTGTAGCCGAGGTGCTCGAAGGCGCGGCGGACGATGCGATTGCGGCCGCTGTGGATCTGCAGGGTGACCGTCATCGGGTCGCCTTCCCTGGCCAGTCGGGCCCAGTCGGCCTGGAAGGGGCCATCGTCGAGGTCGAAGCCAGCGGATAGCTGGGCGAGGTCGAGGGTGGTGAAGGGCTTGTCGAGGGTGGCTTCGTAGATCTTGGAGGTTTCGAAGCGGGGGTGGGTGAGCCGGGTGGTCACGTCGCCGTCGTTGGTGATGAGTAGCAGCCCGGTGGTGTCGCGGTCGAGCCGGCCCACGGGGAAGAGCCGCATGCCCTTCAGGGCGGGCTCGTCGAGCAGGTCCATGACGGTGGTACGGTCGTGCTCGTCGCTGGTGGTGGTGATGACGTTGCGCGGCTTGTTGAGCAGGAGGTAGACGAAGCGCTCCGAGGGCGCCACGACCTCACCGTCGTACTCCACCACGTCGCCTTCGCGAATCTGGTAGGCGGGATTGTTGAGTACCTCCCCGTTTACCTTGACCTTCCCGGCCTTGACCATGTCTCCGGCCACGCGGCGGCTGGCCACTCCGGCGTGGGCGATGTACTTGTTCAGCCGCATGCCAATGATGTCACCGGCGGGGCGGTCCACACCGGGCGGCTGACCTGAATTGCGGGCCTGAGAACGTTGGAATCGGCGGGGCGTCTTCATGGTGCAAAGGTACTTATTACCCGAACCCCCGCCCCAACCCCGCGTTTCCCCCTCATGTTTCACACCATGAATACCCCCCAAGATCTCGACGCCGCCCTGGAAGCCAGCCGCGAGAAACCCGTCGTCATCTTCAAGCACAGCAACAACTGCCCCTTCAGCGCCCGCGCCCAGGAGCAGATCGCCAACGCCAAGCACGACCTGGAGATATACGGCATCGTAGTCCAGTATAAGAAGGAGCTCTCCGAAACCATCGCCGAGCGCCTCGGCGTCAAGCACGCCAGCCCCCAGGCCATCGTGGTCCAGGATGGTAAGGCCGTCTCCCACCACTGGCGCTCCGAGATCCAGGAAGACTCCCTCAAGGATGAGATCGCGAGCCTGAGCCGGGAATCGTGATCCCGGATTCAGAGCTGATCCTCCGCCCCGACGGCTCCCTCTACCACCTCCACCTGCTGCCGGGACAGGTAGCCGATACCATCATCACCGTCGGGGACCCCGAGCGGGTAGGGGAGGTGAGCCGCCGGTTCGACCGCGTGGAACTGCGCGTGGAAGCCCGGGAGTTCGTCACCCACACCGGAGAGCTCAACGGACACCGCCTCAGCGTCATCTCCACCGGCATCGGCACCGACAACGTCGATATCGTGCTCAACGAGCTCGACGCTCTCTTCAATATCGACCTGGCTAGCCGCACCGTGCGGCCCGAGCTCACGGCTCTCACCCTGCTGCGGCTGGGTACCAGCGGGGCCTTTCAGCCGGATGTGTCCCTCGACTCCCTGCTCCTGTCTCGGGCTGCCCTGTCCCTCGACGGGCTCCTGGCCTTTTACCCTTCCGCGCCGGCCGACGACAGTCTCGCCATCGCCCTCATGGATCACCTCGAGGACCTTGGCACCCGCCTCCCGGTCAGACCCCTGGTAGTACGCCCGGAATTGCCCGCTTTTCTGGATCCCCCCGATTCCGATATCCTGCGGCAGGGCATCACCCTCACGGCCTCGGGCTTCTATGCCCCCCAGGGCCGGACCCTGCGCCTGCCCACCGCCCTGGACGAAATCACCCTCGGCGCCCTGCGCAGTTTTAGCTACGAAGGACTCCGCATCACGAATATCGAAATGGAAACGGCGGGTATCTATGGACTAGCCGGGGCCCTCGGCCACCGCTCGGCCTCCCTCTCGGCCCTGCTGGCCAACCGCGCCGCCGGCACCTTCAGTCTTCAGCCGGCCCGCACGGTCGACCGGCTCATCGACTACGGCCTATTCCTCCTCACGGGCGGGTGAGGTGGTGCTGATGCGGTCCAGGAAGAGCTCCGTCGTTCGCGATCGTTCCTGGTACATCGGTTGAAGGCGAACGTCCCAGTCCATTTGTTCCGCCGTGTAACTGTTGTTGATGAGTAATTCTGAGTCGCGGGACTCGAATTGCTCGCGGGTCCAGTCCCGCAGCGGACTTTCGGTGGCGATCCGGAACTGCAGGCTCTTCACGCCCCGCCGGTAGGGGCGCGAGAAACGGGCGAAGAACAGGCCGGTCACCACCGCCAGGGCGTTGGCCCCGTAGCCCACGGTAGTGAAGGCCTGAATACTGAAGTAAAGGCACTGCAGGTAATCTTCCCAGGGGGGCAGCCCACGCGCCACGCCGTTGAGCTGGTTGCTGCCGAGGAGGAAAAAGCCCAGGGCGAAGAGCATATTGCAGCCCAGGTATACCACTATCGTCAGCGTGATGAACTTCCACCAGCCCATCTCCACGAGGTTCTGGTAGGGCGCGAAGATCGACCGGCCGCGGCGAACTACGTTGAAGGTGCCGTCGGCATGGATCAGCCGGGTGCCGGACTGCCGCGCCACCTTATCGCCCAGCCCCATATCGCTCTGCGAGCCGAAATTTCCGGCGGGATCGCCAAAAAACTGCTGTCCGATACTCGAAATCTTCATTGGGGACAAGATACCCCGCTAGCCTTTTATTTGGGCGGCGGGGCGCGGGGTGCAACGGCGTTCCCCCGGAGCCAAGGATGGCAAAAACAGTAGCCCGGAGCACGATTGAAAACGAAGGAAACTTTGAAACTATCCAAAGTTTCCCCCGTTCTTTGCGGTGTGAATACGACCCTTACCGAATCCCACAGAGACCTGATCGTCGCGGCCCGCGACCTGTTTATGCGCATCGGCATCCGTAGCGTAAGCATGGATGACATCGCACGGGAACTGGGCATCTCCAAGAAGACCCTGTATCAGACGGTGCAGAACAAGGAGGAACTGATCGAACTGGTGCTGCAGTCGGGCGTAGAGGAAGACCGCATCCTGCTGGAAACGAGCATGCGCGATTCGGCCGACGCCATCGACGAGATGCTGCGCAACAGCCGCCACTTCATCCGGCAGATGCGGCAGGTATCGCCTACCGTCCTGCACGACCTCCGGAAATACTACCCCGAGCTCTTCCGCAGCAAGGTCGAGGCCCACCACCAGGAATTCCTCCAGCGCGTCGGCGAGAACCTCAAGCGCGGGATCGCCGAGGGCCTCTACCGCCCGGAGATCGATGCCGCCATCATCGCCAACCTCTATGTGGGGATGACCATGATGGTGGTGGACCGCGGCATCTTCCCCGCCCAGGAGCGGCCGCTCTCCGACATCCTGCTCCAGCACAGTACCTACCACTTCAACGGGATCGTCAACCGGGCCGGCCGCGAGCGGCTCCAGGACTATCTCAAGCAACAAGACCTTCCGTAACCCCTCACCCATGAAATACGCCCTTTTACTACTCTCCCTGTGCCTGGCCGGAGGGCTCCGGTCGCAGGAGGCCGCCGCCGCCCCGGAGGTGTACAGCCTGTCGGACGCGGTCAATTACGCCCTGCTCAACAGCAACAGCATCCGCAACGCGCGGGTCGACATCCTCGACGCCGAGCAGAACGTACGGGAAAGACTGAGCACCGGCCTCCCGCAGGTCAACGGTAGCCTCGACTACACCCGCTACCTCAAGGTGCCCGTGCTGCCGCTCCCCGAGGCCTTCGCGGCCCTGAATCCCGACCCCAATGCGCCCACCCCGGAGGGAATTGCCTTCCAGCGGAAGAACAACTTCGTCGGAGGAATCAGCATGGGCAGCATGATCTTCGACGGTTCCTTCTTCGTGGGGCTTCGGGCCGCCCGCGCCAGCCGCGACTACTTCAACCTCCAGCTGGAGGACGCCCAGCGGCAGGTGCGTAACCAGGTCACCAGAAGCTACTTCCCCGTGCTGCTGCTCTCGACCAACGTCGAGATCCTGGACAGCAACATCAACAACCTCCAGAAAATGCTGCGGGAAACCTCGGCCCAGTACGAGGCCGGCTTCGTCGAGCAACTCGACGTGGACCGCCTTCAACTCAGCCTGAACAACCTGGTGAGCAACCGGGCGAACCTGGTGCAGCAGCGCGACAACGCCCTGCGGGCCCTCAAGTACACCCTGAACTATCCGGATGACCAGGAACTGCGGGTCTCCGACGACCTGGAGGCCCTCGAACTCGGGGTGGAGGCTGCCGCCCTGATGGGCGACATCCCCTACCAGCAGCGGTCGGAAGTAAGGCTGCTCGACGAGACCCTGGTACTTCAGGACCTCAATATTGAACTGCAGCGCGCTGCCTACCTGCCCCGCCTGGATGCCAGCGCTGCGGCTCAGTACCAGTATCAGGGAGACAACTTCTCCGACGGTTTCTGGGCCCCTACCGTACTCGTGGGCGTATCGGCCTTCATCCCCATCTACGACGGGGGCGGCCGGGACTCGCGACTACAGCGGGCCCGTCTGGACAAGGAAAAGGTGGTCAACCAGCGTGACGACCTCGTGCGCGGCATTGCCCTCGAGGTGCGCAACGCCCGCGGCACCTTCAATACCGCCCGCGAGCGGATGCAGAGCAACCGCGATAACCTGGACCTGGCCGAACGGATCTACGAGACCACCCAGATCAAGTACAACGAAGGGGTGGGCAGCAGCATCGAGGTCGTGCAGGCCGAGCAGCAGCTCTACGAAGCCCAGGCCAACTACCTCAACGCCCTCTACGACACCCTCGTCGCGAAAGAAGACCTTTATATAGCCCTCGGCCGATGAAAACCATCACATTCCCCCATCCCATGACGCGCATTCTCCTCCTCCTCTGCCTTGCCGGATTCCTCAGCACCTGCGGCCCCGCCCCCGATGACGCCGTGCCCGAAACCTCCGAGGAGATCCAGGAAGCCCTGCGCACCCGCCGGGCTGAACTTCGCGACCTGACCCAGCAGGTGGAGGACCTGGAAGCCCGTCTGGCCGAGGTCGACCCCAACTTCGCGCCGAACGCCACGCTGGTATCCTATGAAACCATAGATACGACCAGCTTCACCAACTTCGCCGAGGTGCAGGCCACCGTCCGCGCCGCCGAGACCGCCATGGCCACCGCGGAGATCCCCGGGCGAATCCTGCGCATGAACTTCGAGGAGGGTGACCCCATCCGGAAGGGACAGCTGGTAGCCGTACTCGACGTGGAGGGTACCGAGACCCAGCGCGCCGAACTGGAGACCGCCGCCGGACTCGCCCAGACCGTCTACGAGCGGCAGCAGAAACTCTGGGAACAGAATATCGGCTCCGAGATCCAGTACCTGCAGGCCAAGAACAACTACGAGCGTATCCAGCAGCAGATCAAGGCCATCGACATCCAGGCCAACAAGCGCAACGTGTACGCCCCGCTGTCGGGCACCGTGGATCGCGTAAGCCTGCGGACGGGGGAGAGTGCCGGCCCCGGCGCACCCATCCTGTCCATCATCTCCACCAATGACCTGCAGGTGGTGGCCGACGCCCCCGAGGCCCTGCTCGCGAAGGTGAAGCTGCGGCAGCAGGTGCTGGTGCGGGTGCCCGCCGCCAACGTGGATTTCCGGGCGCCGATCACCCGCATCGGCCGCAGCGTGGATGCCTCCAATCGCACCTTCGAGGTGGAGGTGGACGTACCCCGCCAGTACATCACCGCCCTGAAGGCCAACCTGCTGGCCGAGGTCGAAGTGCTCGACTACGCGGCCGAGGACCTGATCGTCGTGAGCCAGGATTACATCCAGCAGGACGTCGACGGACAACGCTTCGTCTTCGTAGCCGAAGACGAGGACGGCGCGCTCATCGCCCGCAAAACCTACATCCAGACCGGCCAGAGCTACAACAACCGGGCCGTGGTGACCGGCGGCCTGCAGCTGGGCGCGCGCATCATCACCAACGGTACCCGCGGCCTCACCGACGGCCAGCCCATCGCGCTGAGCCAGTCCCCGCTACAACCCACCGACGAAAAACTGAGCAACAATGGCTAACCAGCAGAAACGGACCTTCGGGATCACCAACCTCGCGGTTGACAACAGCACCAGCGTATTCCTGCTGGCCATCATGATCCTCATCTTCGGCCTGTTCGCCTACGAGCAGGTGCCCAAGGAGCAGTTTCCCGAGGTGGACCTGCCGCAGGTGTTCGTCAATACGCCCTACTTCGGCAACTCCGCGGCCGACATTGAGTCGCTCGTCACCCGCCCCCTGGAGAAGGAACTGCAAAGCGTGGACGGCGTGAAAACCATCCAGTCGACCAGCATCCAGGATTTCTCGGTGATCACCATCGAGTTCAACTCCGACGAGGACGTCGACGATGCCACGCGGCGCGTCAAGGACGCCATCGACATCGCCAAGACCGAACTCCCCACCGACCTGGACGCCGACCCCACGGTACAGGAGATCAACCTCTCCAAACTGCCCATCGTGACCATCAACGTCAGTGGCGACTATCCCCCTGAGGAGCTGCGCCGCTACGCCGAACTCATGCAGGACGAGCTCGAGGAGGTCAACGGCGTGAGCGCCATCAACATGAAGGGCGTACAGGACCGGGAGATCGAGATCGCCGTGGATGCCCGCAAAATGGAGAGCCTGCAGATCAGCTTCCAGGACATCGAGAACGCCATCTCCGCCGAGAACCTCACCCTTTCCGGCGGGGAGATCGTGAACAACGGCATCCGCCGCGCCATCCGCGTGGTCGGGGAATTCGATGACGCGGAGGAACTCTCCAACACCATCATCAAGCGCGAGAACCAGCGTCTGGTGTACCTCCGCGACGTGGCCGACGTAACCTTCGGCTACGAGGACCCCACCAGTATTGCCCGGGCCAACGGCCTGCCGGTGATTAGTCTCGACGTGATCAAAAAGTCGGGAGAAAACCTGCTGAGCACCTCCGAGCTGGTCGACGAAACCGTGGCTTCCCTGCGGGAACGGCTACCCACCGAGCTGGACATCACCTACTTCAACAACACGTCCACCCGCACCCGGGCCGAGGTCGACAACCTGGAGAACAGCATCATTTCCGGGGTGATCCTCGTGGTTGTGGTACTGCTATTCTTCCTCGGTCTGCGCAACGCCCTCTTCGTGGGTATCGCCTTCCCCCTCTCGATGCTCATGGGCATCCTCTGGATCTGGCTGACCGGCGTGACCCTCAACATCGTGGTGCTCTTCGCCCTGATCCTGGCCCTGGGCCTGCTGGTGGACAACGGTATCGTCATCGTGGAGAACATCTACCGCTACATGCAGCTGGGAGAAGTGTCGGACCGCGCCGCTAAGTTTGGCGCGGGCGAGGTGGCCTGGCCGATCATCGCCTCCACAGCCACCACCCTGGCCGCCTTCCTGCCGCTGGCCGTTTGGCCGGGCATCGTGGGGGAGTTCATGAAGTACTTCCCGATCACCCTGATTTTGGTGCTCACCAGTTCGCTGATCGTAGCGCTCGTTATCAACCCCGTACTGGCCAGCCGGCTCATGCGGGTCGACAAGCGCGCCGAAACCGAGCGGGGCCGCCGCCGCAAGAACCGCAATACCCTGATCACCGCCGGCGCGCTGATGGTGACCGGCGTCATCGGCCTCCTGGTCGGGGCCACCTGGCTGTTTAACCTGATGGTGATCGCGACGATCGTCACCCTGGTTTACTTCTTTCTGCTGCGGCCTGCGTCCTTTGTGTTCCAGGACCGTTTCCTGCCGTGGCTGGAGAACCGGTACAACCACTTCATCGGGTACTCCCTGCGCCACAGCGTGGCTATGCTGGCGGGCACCTTCGGCCTGCTGATACTGGCCCTTGTACTTACCTACATCAAGCCGCCCCAGCTGGAGTTCTTTCCGACCGCCGATCCCCTCTACGTCAACGCCTTCGTGGAACTGCCGATCGGATCGGATATCGCCGCCACCGACGAGGTATCCAAGACCCTGGAGCAGCGTATCCTGACCACCCTCAAGCCCTACGATAATGTCGTGGAGGCCGTACTGACGCAGGTCGGCGAAAACACCTCCGACCCCAACCGCCCGCCGGAACCGGGCGTCACGCCCAACAAGGCGCGGATCACGGTGAGCTTCGTGCCCTTCCGCGAGCGGAACGGCATCAGCACCACCGACATCATGGAGGACATCCGGAAGTCGGTACGCGGACTCCCCGGCGTGAAGGTCAGCGTGGATCAGAACGCCAGCGGCCCGGCCACTGGCAAACCCATCAACCTGGAAATCAGCGGCAACGACGTCAATAAGCTCGTCACCTTCGGCGACGACGTCATTAATTACATCAACCGCCAGGGCATCCCGGGCATCGAGGAACTCTCCGCCGACGTCAAACTGGGCAAGCCCGAGCTGCTGGTGCAGATCAACCGCGAAGCCGCCCGCCGCTACGGCCTCTCCACCGGACAGATCGCCTCCGCGCTGCGCACCTCGGTGTACGGTAAGGAGATCAGCACCTACAAGCTGGGGGAGGATGAGTACCCCATCTTCCTGCGCCTCGACGAGGCCGACCGCAACCAGGTGGAGAACCTGCTCGACCAGCGGATCACCTTCCGCGACCCCGCCTCGGGCCGCATTACCCAGGTGCCGATCAGCACGGTAGCCAGCGTGCAGTACAGCACTACCTACAGCGCCATCAAGCGAAAGGACCTGGACCGCGTGATCACCATCAGCTCCAACCTGCTCGACGGCTACGTGGCCAACGACATCGTACCCGAGATCGACGCCGCCATGCAGAACTACAACCTGCCGCAGGGTTTCTCCTACGAGTTCACCGGCGAACAGCAACAGCAGCAGGAGGACGTAGGCTTCCTGCTCGGCGCCTTCGTCTTCGCCCTCTTCCTCATCTTCATCATCATCGTGGCGCAGTTCAACAGCATCAGCTCTCCGTTCATCATCCTGACCTCGGTGATCCTGTCGACCATCGGCGTACTGCTGGGCTACTTCTTCTTCGGCGGCACCTTCTCGGTGGTCTTCACCGGAGTGGGTATCATCTCGCTGGCCGGGGTGGTCGTGAATAACGCCATCGTACTGATCGACTACACGACGCTGCTGATGCGGGAGAAGGTGGATGAGCAGGGCCTCACCAAGATCTCCGAACTGGAGATGTCGGACATCCGCGACGCCATTATCGAGGGTGGCGCGACCCGTCTGCGCCCCGTACTCCTCACGGCCATCACCACGGTGCTGGGCCTGGTGCCGCTGGCCATCGGCTTCAACTTCGACTTCTTCAGCTTCGTGGCTACCTGGGACGGACAGTACTTCCTCGGCGGAGACAACACCGCCATCTGGGGGCCGATGGCCTGGACGGTGATCTACGGACTCGTCTTCGCTACCTTCCTTACCCTGGTCGTCGTACCCGTCATGCTCTGGCTGTTGTACCGCTCGCGCCGTGGCATCCGCCGGGTGGTGGACCGCTACAGCCAGGAGGAGGACAGCCCCGAGCTGCTCGAAGTGGAAACTACCTGAGGCGTGCGGATCCTGGCCATCGACTACGGCAGCAAGAAGTGCGGCATTGCCGCCACCGATCCCCTGCAGCTCATTGCTACGGGACTGGAAACCGTGCCCACCCACCGGCTCTTCGACTGGCTGGAGGAGT
>JBGTHX010000325.1:0-3176 GCA_041746055.1 Lewinella sp.
CGCCGCCGCGACGCGGTCGGCCAGCTCGGCGGCGTCCACCGGCGAGCCGTAGCGGTAGTGCCGGGGACTTTCCCCGTGGACTTCCGGCAAGTTGACCGCTTCCGTCAGCGAATCCGCTGTGGCACTGTCCGTGGTAGTAGCGAGGAACTCACCCACGTGATCCCGGGCGTCAAGCTCGGCGTCGAAGGAAAGGAGGTTAGCTCCGTACTGCAGGGTGGCATCGGCGGCTCCTACCGCCGGTTCCCCGATGCGGACGGTATCGTTGCCGACGACGGTAGCCCACCCCCGTGCCTGGGCGCGGGTGATGAGGAAGTCCCAGTCGGTACAGTCGTGCTGCACGAGGTCGGGCGACGCCGCCGATCCTCCGGGCAGTTCGTACTCCAGTCCGGCCTCCGCCAGAATGGCCTTCAGCGCATCTCCCTCGCTGCTGTCGTCGAACTCGCGGCTCTTCCGCAGCAGGGTCAGCCGGTATACGGCATGCTTGAGGGTCAGGAGCAGCCGGCTGCCCCCGGCCCGTACCTTCAGGCGCTGACCGGTGATTTCCCCCCGGAATACGGTTTCATTATCCCCCCGGTAGCCCAGGTTGATCTCCAGCAGCGCGCCGGGCCGGAGGGCGTCGTCTTCGCTGGCGGAAAAGGTCTGTGCGGCTACGCTCCCGTCCTGGAATTCCAGGGTCGCGGTCGGTACGCGGTCCACGGCCCGGTCCGTCACCAGCGAGAGCAGGATCAGGCCGGCCGGTAGCGCGCGGCCACCGGAGGTCACCGTAAAGGTGGGGGCACTGGCGGCCAGCCCGTTCGGCGTGTGGAGATCGAGGAGGGCCATCAGCTGCGGTCGGTTTTGAGGGGCGGGAAATAGAGGGTGCGGCCGACGGTCAGCTGGCGGAAGGAGGGGAGCCGGTTGAAGCGGGCTACCTCGACCGTGCGCCCGGCGCTTCCGTAGTAGTGGGCGCAGAGGTTGGGCAGGCTGTCGCCGGCCACCACGGTATGGGATTGCGTCAGGTCGGGGCTGAGCAGCTTGTCGAGGGCGAGTTGCAGCAGGCTGGCGTAGCTGCCGATGAAGGTCGCCTTGGCGATGGCCCGGATGGGGGTGCCGTTCGCGTTAAACAGTTTGTACTCGAACTGCAGTGACCGCAGCCGCCCCCGGAAGATCAGCAGCCCCCAGATCAGCTGAAAGTGGCGGGCCTCGTGGGTCTCCTGCTCGATCCCCAGGAGGAAAGTCCGGAACGCCTCAATGTCAGGGTCCACGGTATCCCGCGGCAGCCCGTCGGCAATACCCGTGGCGTCGAAGATCAGGTCGCACGTAAAGGTCTCCACGCCCTGGCTGGTGAAGCGGGCCTCCTGCTGGGTGCCCCCCGGACCGCGCCGCGTGTCGTAGTGGAGGTGCACCCGCCGGGTAAACGATTCGGGGTTGATCAATACCGGGAACAGCGGCACCACGGCCGGACGGGTGTAGGCCGCATCGGTGAAGGCCAGGATCTTCAGGTTCTCGAGGACGCCGGGCATGTTAGCGGTCTTTACTGCTTCGTTGAATGCGCAGTACCTCCTCCACCGCCTCGCGCACGATCTCCGTCCTGCGGTCTGAGGGGGAAGCGGACTCGTGGGCTCCCTCCCGCTCTCCGGCCCCTGCGGTAGGATCGGGGTCGGGGGACACGGCTTCCGAGCGGATGGTGAGGATGAGTTCTCTGATAATGAGGGGCATGGTCGCGGGCTTTAGTTGGTGTGGAATCTGCGGTAGCTGAGGGTGAGGGTTTCGATGGTCAGCCCGTTGCGCTCGGCGTTCAGCTCGCCCAGGTCCCACTGCTTGGGCCAGGCGCGGTCCAGGTGCCAGCTGCGCAGGGGCTCGGAGCGGGCGTCCAGTAGTTGGATAGAGACCGTGACGGGGCGGAAGCGGAAGTTCTCGAAGGCTTCGCGGCACCAGTCGACGAGGGGGGAGTCCGTAACGATAGCGCGCTTCAGGACTACGTCTGCGTAGGTGCTACGCTCCGGCAGGTGATGCACGAAGCGGTTCTCCCCGCCCTCCTTCACCGGAGTGGTCTCGTAGCTGACCTGTAGGCCGGTGACCGACTGAAACCGGGTATCTACGGCGTCCGGGGCGAGGTCGAAGGTCACGCGAAACTGAAAGCTGGTAGCGAAGGGCGGTTGCATGGCGGTGGATTAGTCCATGAGGGTGACGCCCTCGGTGGCGATCTCGATGGATTCGATGGCGATGGCATTCTCGTCCGCCTTCAGGTCGGTGGGGGTATACTTCACGACGAAGCAGTTCATCGCGCGCCACGTCATGACGGGCTCCAGCCCGGGATTCAGCAGTTTGATGGTCAGGTCCCGGCGCTCCGTCTCGTTGAATTGGTGGGTCATGAACCACTTGCTGAAATCGGAATCGGTCGAGAAGGTCCCGCGCTTGAGGGTAATATTTCCGTAGCTGATCATGCCGGGCATCTTGCGCTTAGTGGCCGAGGGGCTGTTGCCTTCGCGGTACTCGATCACTTCGGTGGAAGCTTCCAGGCCGCTGACTTCGGTGAAGCCGATACGTTCGCCGCCCCATTCTACGAGGAAGCTGAACTTGAGGAGGGGGAGGGTTGCCATGGTGGGTTGATTGGAATGGAGGGAGATTTACTGGAGCTGGTGCTGGGTGAAGCGCAGGACAATGAATTCGGCCGGCCGCACCGGGGCCACGCTCACCACCACGATCATGCGGCCGGAGGTGACGTCGTCGGCGGTCATGGTGGTGCCGAGCCCGATGGCCACGCGGTAGGCTTCCGCCGGGGAAGCCCCCTGCAGGGCCCCGGCCCGCCACTGCAGGTTGAGGAAGTTCTCGATCATGCCCCGAATGCGGGTCCAGGTGTTGGCGTCGTTGGCCTCGAAGACGTAGCGCTCACTGGCCTTTTGAATGCTCTCCTCGAGGAGGATCATCAGCCTGCGCACGGGTACGTAGCGGTACTCGCCGTCGTTGCCGGCCAGGGTGCGGGCGCCGAAGACGAGCGTGCCCTTGCCTGCGAAGGCCCGGATCGCGTTCACGCTCTTACCCGTCGCGGCGTGAACGTTCATCTCGCCGAGTTCCGCGCGGGTAAAGCGTTCGCTCGGGCCCAGTATGCCGCTGAGGCTCACATTGGCGGGCGCCTGCCATACGCCCCGCGTGAGATCGGTGCGGGCAATGACCCCCGCGACGGCCCCGCTGGG
>JBGTHX010000326.1:0-3308 GCA_041746055.1 Lewinella sp.
TGCAGCATACGGGTGTCGGGGTCCATGGTAGTTTCCCAGAGCTGGGTAGCGTTCATCTCACCAAGACCCTTGTAGCGCTGCACCTTCACGGCACCGTCATTCTCGTGCTTGCTGTAGTTGGCGATGGCCTCGCGGCGCTCCTCTTCGGTCCAGCAGTAGCGGAATTGCTTGCCCCGGCGTACCTGGTACAGCGGCGGCTGGGCGATGTAGACATAACCACCGTCCACGAGCGCGTGCATGTAGCGGAAGAAAAAGGTGAGGATCAGGGTCACGATGTGGCTGCCGTCGATGTCGGCGTCACACATGATGATGATCTTGTGGTAGCGCAGCTTCTCCAGGTTCAGTACCCGTTCGCCGTGGGGGCCTTCCACGATGCTCACGCCCAGGGCGGTGAACATGTTCTTGATCTCCTCATTCTCGTAGATCTTGTGCTCCATGGCCTTTTCCACGTTCAGGATCTTACCGCGCAGCGGCAGGATGGCCTGGAAGGCGCGGTTGCGGCCCATCTTGGCGGTACCGCCGGCCGAGTCGCCCTCGACGAGGTAGATCTCGGAGCCTTCGGGATCCTTGTTGGAGCAGTCGGCCAGCTTGCCGGGCAGTCCGGTACCGGTGAGTACGTTCTTGCGCTGCACCATTTCGCGGGCCTTGCGGGCGGCGTGACGGGCGGTGGCGGCGATGATCACCTTATCGATGATGCGCTTGGCCTGCTCGGGGTTTTCCTCTAGCCAGTGGCCCACGCTCTCCCCTACCGCGCGGCTGACGATACCGGTGACCTCGCTGTTGCCGAGTTCCCCCTTCGTCTGTCCCTTGAACTGGGGCTCGGGTACCTTGACGGACACCACGGCGGTGAGGCCTTCGCGGAAGTCCTCGCCGCTTACCTTGAACTTGAGCTTCTTGAAGAGGCCATTGTCGTCACCGTACTTGGTGAAGAGGCGGTTTACGGCGCGGCGGAAGCCGTTCACGTGGGTACCGCCCTCGCGGGTCTTAATGTTGTTGACGAAGGAGTAGATGTTCTCCTGGTAGGTGGTATTGTACTGCATGGCCACCTCGACCTCTACGTTGTCTTCCTTCGACTTGACGTAGATGGCTTCCTCGATGAGGTCCTGCTTTCCTTCGTCGAGGTACTTGACCATTTCGGCCAGACCGCCTTCGCTGTAGAAGTCCTTGCGCAGGGGCTTGCCGTCGTCTTCGGTCTGCCGCTCGTCGGTGATGCTGAGCTGAAGGCCGCTGTTCAGGAAGGCGAGCTCCTGCATGCGATTGGCCAGCGTTTCGTACTTATAGACTACCGATTCGAATATCGTGCGGTCGGGCGTGAAGAAAATAGTCGTACCGGATTTCTCGGCTTCGCCGACTACGTGCACGGCATTCTGCGGGATACCCTCCGCGTAATCCTGCTGGTAGATCTTGCCATCGCGGTGGACGGTGGCGCGCAGGTGCTGCGACAGGGCATTCACACACGAAACCCCCACTCCGTGGAGACCGCCGGATACCTTGTAGGTGTCTTTGTCGAATTTACCACCGGCGTGCAGTACGGTCATGACCACCTCGAGGGCGGACTTCCCGAGCTTGGCGTGGTTGCCCACGGGGATGCCGCGGCCATCATCCTGTACGGAGATGGAGTTGTCGGGGTGAATGATCATATCGATGCGGCTGCAGTAGCCGGCCAGGTGCTCGTCGATGGAGTTGTCCACGACTTCCCAGACCAAGTGGTGCAGGCCGCGGGTGTCCGTGCCCCCAATGTACATTCCGGGACGTTTGCGGACCGCTTCCAGCCCCTCGAGCGCGGTGATGTTGTCAGCACCGTAGTCGCCTCGATTGGCTCCCTCGTTGTTCTTTGTCATAACTACAAAAGTACAAAAATTGTGCCACTTTTCCTAGCGTCAAAGGCCTGGAAAACCAGCATTTTCGGCCCTTTGCGGGTAGCGGACGGTGGGTAGACCGGTAAAGGGTGACACAGGCCACTTTCGCTGCCACAACCGGCTTGATTTCGCGGGACATTCACACGGGTGGACGGGCTTGTAGCCAGGCTTTTCAGACCGCGTCGCTCGAATTGTTTTTTTGGTAATAGAGTCAGGCCGCAGGCCTGGCTTCCCGACCCTACCAGGGGTTCAAGAGCCGCCGGTATTCTTCGACCATATCCCGCTGCGCCGCGCCCCGTTTGTACATCCGGAATACCCGAAGGTTGGCCAGCTGCACCCGCAGCCAGCCGTTGGCGCGGTACTTGCGGGCCGATACCGTCACCGAGCGGGGGATCACGCGGAAGGGAAAGCGCTCCCAGGCCCGCTGGATGATGTCGTAGTCCTCCATGATCTGCATGCCGGCGTCGAAGCCCCCCAGTTCCTCCCAGGCGCCCCGGGTGAGGTACAGCGACTGGTCGCCACCGCGGCAGGCCAGCCCGTTAAAGCGGGTACAGAAGGCGTTGATCGCCAGCAGCGGACTGTCGGAGTCGAAGCGGAAGCGGTAGCAGCCCACCGGGTGGCCGTCCTCCACGCTGCGGCAAATATCGTCGTAGAAGCCGCGCGGCGGACGGGTGTCGGCGTGTACGAAGTAGAGCACGTCGTAGGCGTCGGGCTCCAGGCCTGCCGCCTCATTCCTCTGCTGGGCGCGGCCGCGCTCGGCGCAGGCGAGGTAGCGCACCCGCGGCGCCAGACCCGGATAGTTGATGATCTTCTCGGTGCCGTCGGTACTCCCGCCGTCGGCCACGGTAATTATGCCGCGCCCGGCCAGTTCTCCGGCCAGGTAAGGCAGCAGTTCCTTCAGGTTTTCGAGCTCGTTGACTACGGGAATGATCAGGTGCAGACGCATGGCGGGGGGCTGTGTCGAGGGTGGCCGGGCTACCTACGATATCGGGTGGCCGGGCGGTTCAGTCCAAACGGTAATAGACCGATTTCAGGTATGCCCCTTCCGGAAAACCGATGGGGTGGTCGACGTCGTGAAAGGTCTTCTCCAGCAGGCGGTACGTGCGTCCGCTGCGCTTCATCACCTTCTCCACGGTCGCGAAAAAATCTTCCGCGCTTACCCGCGCCGAGCAGGAGGCGGCCAGCAGCAGTCCGCCGGGCTTCACGAGCGGCACGGCCAGGGTATTGATGCGGCGGTAAGCGTCCAGTGCGCCGCGCACCTCCTTTTCCCGCTTGGCGAAGCTGGGGGGGTCCACCACCACCACGCCGAACTCCTCCCGCCGTTTAGCCAGCGCCTCCAGTTCCTGGAAGGCATCGCCGGCGAGGACCTCGTGGCGCGGGTCTTCCCCGAAGTTGAGGATCACGTTGCGGCGCGCCAGCTCCAGCGCGGGCTCGCTGATGTCGAGGCTT
>JBGTHX010000327.1:0-2557 GCA_041746055.1 Lewinella sp.
CCCGGTAGCATCGTGAGCCGGTTGAGCTGGCTCAGCGGCGTCACCGTTAACCTGTCAGTCAACAACCCCATTACCTGGACCAATTACGAAGGATATAATCCGGAGCTGGGCTCCCGCGGCAGCGCCCTGCAGCCCGGCATCGACAACCTGCGCTACCCCAACAAGACCGAATTCATCTTCGGCATCCGGGTGCGCCTGTAGACCGGCCTACCGACCTCCTTTTCAACTTAAAGACAATCATCCATGCGACTTACCCAATCGATACAGCCCCTCTACCTGCTGTCGATGCTTACGCTGGTCCTGGCCGTATCCTGTGACGACCTCATCGACGAGCAACCCTTCAGCCAAACTTCCGACGCCCAGTTCTGGAAAAATAACGGCGACGCCGAATCCGGCGTGGCCGCCATCTACGACGCCATGCAGGAAACCTACCGCGTCAAACACTTCCTCTGGGGAGAATTTCGCTCCGATAATTTTATTGCCACCGATCGCGTCAGCGTGGACTACGAAGAGCTGGTCACGAATCGCCTCACCCAGTCCAACGCTTCCACCCTTCGCTGGAACGACCTCTACCAGATGATCGGTCGGGCAAACTTGGCTATCGAGAAAATCCCGACAATCCCCAATTATACCCCCGGTCTTCTGGGACAGGCCCACGTCCTCAGGGCGTACGCTTACTTCGATGCCGTACGTGTATGGGGCGCCGTACCGCTCTACACCGAGGCCATCACCAACCTCGACCAGGACCTCAACCGCTGGGCTACGGACGGGATGACCATCCTGAATGAAGTGGTCATCCCCGATATGCTAGAGGCGGAGCGGCTGATCACCGGCTCGGGTAACGAGTTCCGGTTTACCAAAGCCGCTACTTACGCCTTCCAGGCCGACGTATATACCCACCTGAAAGACTACGCCAAGGCCAAAGAGGCCCTGGATAAGCTCATCGCACTCGACGATTACCAGTTGGTTACCGACCGGGAATCCTGGAGCAGGCTGTTCCTGAGCGACCTGCTATTGGGGTCCTTTCAGGAGGGGGACGAGCTGATCTTCTCCATCCGCTTCGACATTCTTGAGGATGGCAATGGCGCGTCGGGCAACTATTCGCTCTTTTTCGCCGGTATCCCGAGTTTCTTCATTTCCCCCACGCTGGAGCGGAAGTGGATGGAAAAATTCCCTATTGATTCCGCCGCGTGGGTGGCCAAGTACCCCGACTTCCAGCCGCAGGAAACCGACGAATTCGGGAATACGCTCTTCGGCGACTGGCGCTACTTCGAGAGCCGGGAGGAAGGACGGCCCATCGGTGAGGCCCGTGCCGCCAAGTATTCCAAACTCAATTTCAGCGCCAACGATGATGCCACCAACCTCCCCGTATACCGCTATGCGGGCGTGCTGCTGCTGAAGGCACTGGCCGAAAACCGGCTGGGTAACGCGGCTGTAGCCATCGAAATGATCAACCAGGTACGCACCGCCCGGCAGTTGCCCCTAGTCGACGGGGCGGACTACCCGGACGTAGAAAGCCTCGAGAACCTCATCCTCGACGAGCGGCAACTCGAACTGTTTGCCGAAGGCGACCGTTGGTGGGACCTCCGGGCCACCGACAAGGTCATGCAGGCGCTGGATACCATCGCCACCTTGTCCGCCGATCAACTGGTGTTCCCCATCTGGGACGGGCACCTAATCGACAATCCCAATCTGGAGCAGAACTCCGGCTACGTCAACTAAAGAAAGTATAGAACATCATGACACCATTCACTACCAACAGCAGCGGCTTCCTTCTCCTGCTGGCCGTTATGCTGCTCTGCCTGACGGCTTGCGGCCTTGAGCGACAAAAGCAATTTGAGTTCGACCCCGAGCTCGCCCCTCAGATCACCTTCGACATGACGGCCCTTGACTTCATCCGCCTGGATCCGGGGGACGAGCTCAACTACCTCGACTCGGTCATCACCCTCACCGGGCTCGAGGCGGAGTACTCCACGAATGCCGAACCCCGCACCTTCTTCTTCCTGCAGGATGCCGCCTTCACCGACGGTGGGGAAATCCTGCAGCAGATCAGCGGGGCAACCGATACTTCCCTCGACTCCCTCGATGCCACCCAGATCGAGCGGCTGCGCTACGTCCTCCGTTACCACATCCTGGATGAGTACGTCTCCAACGGCTTTGACCAGCTGGAGGTGCTTTATCAGGACTACCTGTTCCAGTCCCTGATCCCTGGGGAAGATGGCCTGGTGTCCATCAACCGCGACGACCGCTTCCGCCTGAATATCAATCGCTCCGAGGATCTCCAGGGCACCAGGAAAGGTGGGCAGATAGCCCAGCACAATTACATCTTCACCAACGGGGTGGCCCACTTCGACAGTGACAGTTTCCGCAACGCCCGCTACTGAATTTTGCCTGATCGACTTTTCCGGGCCCGGGGCAGTACGGAGCTATCCTGACTGAAACGGGCCTCATTTGTTGCTTGTACCTAACTTCTGCTCCATGATTCCAGCCCCCTTCCGACCCTGTCTGCTCCTCCTGGTATGCTTCCTCGGTAACGTACCGCTGACTGCCCAGGCCA
>JBGTHX010000328.1:0-1996 GCA_041746055.1 Lewinella sp.
ATGAGCAGAAAGAGGAGAAATCGGCTGAAGGCGGTCAATCTGGTTCTTGGCATGGCAGTCAAATTTCCTTCAAGATAGGGGGCGGGAGCGCAGGTGCAAAGGTAAGTCTACCAACGCAAGGGCCGCTGCGACGAGCGTCGGTCAATCGACGTGAACGCCCGCCATGAAGTAGCGGAACATCAGGCACTGGAAAAAGAAGGAGAGGGGGATGATTGCGTAGCCCAGGGGTTTCCAGCGGAAGAAATAGTAGAGCCAGTAGGGCAAGAGCAGGAAGGTGATGTGGGAGATGGCCAGGTACTTGCGGATGTGCTCGTAGTAGTCGAAGTCGAGGGTGAACCACAGCAGGTGGGTACCGACGAGCAGCGGCACCAGGTACCAGTAAGCCCCCCGCGGCCGGTCGAACAGGTAGATCATAAAGAGGAACAGGAAAGGGTTGGGCTGCATGTACCGGTTGATGCCGGTGAGGATGGTCGCGTTATACGCTCCCTCGTGGATCCACTTCCACTCCGGGTTGAAGAAGACGATGCTCACCAGGCACATGCACAGGTAAATCACGGCTACCAGCTCTACCGGCCGGATGCGGGCCCCGATCCGGTCGAAGGCCAGCCAGCGGAACAAGTAGGTGAGGCCGAAGGCCGCCGCCAGCGCCCCGAGCCAGAGGTTGGCGGATTTAAGACGCGACAGGTAATCCTCCCAGCCGCCGGCGAGCGGAAAGACCGGAAACCCGAACTGCCGGCCCCAGCCTTCCGACTGGGTCTTATAGTAAGCGAAGGGCTCGCCCAGCTGCACGTACTGGACCAGCGCCACGACCGCCACCGCGAGGGAGATCGGCAGGAGGTACCAGAGCAGGATGCGGCGCCACGTGGACCACTCGAGTACCGCCGTGCGGGACTTCAGCATCAGTTCCGCCCCCACCAGGGCGGGGATCAGGAACAGAAAGGTGGGCCGCGCCAGTCCCGACAGCAGCAGCCCCGCGAACACCGCCCAGTACTGGCCGCGTACGATCCCGTAGATGGCCACCGAGGCCAGCGCGAAGAACCAGGCCTCCGAGAGCGGGGTGTACATGAAAAAGAGGAAGGGCAGCGAAATGAAGAGCCCCAGAGTGACCGCTTGCGGCTGCAACAGCACGCAGAGCCCCCACAGGCTGGTCAGGAAAACCAGGCCGTTAAGGATGGCGATACCCGTACCGCCGAACCCGGTCAGCTTCCAGATGTAGGCGAAGAGGGGAAAAAAGCCGGCACTGGCCGTCGCGCCGTCGGCGTACTGGTACCCCACCGTGGCGATGGACTGGTAAAAGCCCGCGTCCCACTTCACGAGGCCGGCTTCCGAGGGTAGCCGGTCTACGTACCCGAGGAAGTACAGCAGGAGATAGCAGGCCGCGAAGGCCAGGGCGTAGCCGGCGACGTACAGGGCGTAGGCTGTCTTTTTCCGGGGCAAGGGCGGGTGGTCGGGTGGAGAAGGGACCAAGGTAGTCCGCCCGTGCCGTCGGGCAAAGTAAAAAGTGCTTGGCCGGACCGATCATTCTAAGGCGGGATGCCTTGTATATTGTCGCTTTACAAACCAAGCCCCGCCCGCCTTGCCCACCGAAGCCTTCATATACGACGCCCTGCGCAGTCCCCGGGGCCGTGCCTCCCATCCCGCGGCTCTCTACGAGGTCAAGCCGATCGAAATTCTCTCGCAGTGCCTGACCGCCTTCCAGCGGCGCAGTGGCCGCGATGACCTCCCCATCGAGATCGACGACCTGGTGATCGGCTGCAACACTCCGGCCGGCGACCAGGGGTACAACATCGCCCGCGCCGCCCTGCTGTACGCCGGCTGGGGGCACGCCCGCGGCGGGCTGCAGATCAACCGCTTCAACACCAGCGGCCTGGAGGCGATCAATCTGGCCGCGGCCCGGATTACGGCCGGCTACGGGGAGGTTATCATCGCCGGTGGACTCGAGGTGATGTCACGCGTACCGACCTACCTCAACAGCGGGCCGATGATGAACGACCCC
>JBGTHX010000329.1:0-14046 GCA_041746055.1 Lewinella sp.
ACGGGGGGTAGGTCGGGGGCAAAGTGTTCGTTACCGGATCCCAGCCATACGGCGGTATGCTTATACCGGTCCCAGGAGGTAGCGCGAAACTCGTAGCTGCCGTCCGCGGGCAGGGTTACCTCAATGTCGTAGGTTTCGGCGGTGGCGATGAGGAGCTTGTCCACTTCGACTGGCACCACGTCCAGGCCGTCGGCGGCAACGATGCGCATCTTCCCCCCGGCGTACTGCAACCAGAAGTGGGAGGACGCCGAACCGTTGATGACGCGCAGGCGTAGGGTCTCCCCGGCGCTCAGGCCGGCGTACGCATCCCTGACCATACCATTGGCGAGAAATGCGTCGTAGTACACATCCGCCAAATCCATGCTCGGCATGCGGTTCCATTCGAGCCAGGCCTGCTTGCCCAGATTACCGGTGAAAAGGGCCTTACCGTAACTCTGCACGGCGTCACGCTGGATGGCGTACCAGTCGGTATGCCGCTTGATCTGTCGCAGCACCTCGTGGGGGCGCTGCTCGGTGAAATCTGACAGCACCACTACCTTTTCCTTGGTCGCGATGGGGGTGGCGGGCTGGATGACGATGGACCCGTACAGGCCCTTCTGTTCCTGAAGTTCGGTGTGGGAGTGGTACCAGTACGTTCCGTGCTGAAGGATTGGAAAGGAAGCGAGGTAGGTTTCCCCCGGCTCTATGAGCGCCGTGTTGAGCATGGGTACTCCGTCGTACTTATTGGGTAGAAGGAGTCCGTGCCAGTGAAAGGAGACAGTACCCTTGGTCCGGTTGGTCACGAACAGCCGCGCAGAGTCACCCTCCGTAAAGTTCAGGGTGGGGGCGGGGATTCGGCCGTTGGTGGCCAGGGCACGCGTCCGCTTCCCCGTAAAATTCACCATGGTGTCGGCGACCGTCAGGTGGTAGGTGACGACCTTACCGGTGCGCGTCGTCAGGGACTGACCGGGAATCATCTCGTAGGCACCGGGCTGGCCATCGGTCGGCTGTTGTGCGGCCAGAGAGAAAGAGAGGCACACGAACAGGGAGCAGCGAATGATCCACTTCATGGTTGGGGGGAGATTAGTCTTACAATAACCGTCGGATGGCTAGATGCCATCCGACGGTAGGGAATCAGGCGGCCATTTTCCGGCACGCCTCGGCGCATTTCCGGCAACTTTCGGCACAGCGCTGGCAGTGCTCGTGGTCGTGGGCGGCGCAGATGTCGGCGCAGTAGTCGCACACTTTGGCACACAGGGCGCACTGCTCCGTGCTAAACTGGCTGTCGGCGGCCATCAGGCCGATGCTGGCCTCCAGGACCTCGATGCATTGGATGCAGCAGTAGGGGCAGTCGTTCATCGACTTCATGCCGGCCATCTTCACCAGACAGACTTTACAGTCGATCAGGCATTCCTGGCAGGCCTCCAGGCACTCCAGGTACTGAGTTTCAATAGATGCACTCATGGGTAAAACGGGTTTGGTTATTCTTGCTGCTCGAGGCGGTAAATCATCCTCCGCATCTCCGCAATTTCTTTTTCCTGCGCCTCGATGATTTCCTCGGCCAGCTTAATGGCTTCGGGGTCCCTGAGGTGCGCCTTCTGACTGACCATGATGGCCGACGAGTGGTGGGGGATCATGGCCTTCATCCACTGCACGTCGCTCACAAAGGTTTGCTGCCGGAGCCCGGCATAGCAGAGGGCGAAGGTGAGTACGGCGGTACCCAGGATTAGGTAGTTCAGGGTCTTCTTGTCGTACATCGTCCACATGAAGCCCATCATGATGACCACCATGGGGGCAATCATCAGGAAGGTCATGTAGGTACGTGTCGGACTGAGCATGACGTCGTTGAACACGTCGACGTTCAGGAACATTACGGCGTACATAACGACGAAGGATACGGCCATCATCAGGCCAAACTTTACATAATGATTCATAGGATGGTATAGCGTATAGGGTGCCGCCGGGGCGGAAAGGATAATGATTAGTTCGTGATCTCCCGAGTGACGCTTCCGCAGGTCAGCATCTTTTCCCCGTAGAAAGGATTACGTACTTCCTTAACTTCGCTGAACCAGTCGGCACCGGCCCCGTCACGGGCCATCGGGCAGTGCATTTTGTAGAACGTTCCGCCCTTGATTCCCTCAGTAAAAAGGGGCTCGATCGCCGTGCTGAGCGCGGCAAATACTTCGCGCTGCTGATCGATGTCCTGACTGTCGGCAATACGCTGGGCGAGGGCGTTCAGTTCGGGGCGCTCGTCCTCAAGGGAGGTGGTCATGGCGGCGGCGACCTTGCTGGCTTCCCCGGCGTCGCTGTTGACCAGGGCCGTACGCAGGTGGAGGTAATTCTGGAACACCTTATCGATGATGGGATCGGCAAACTCAGTGTCCGAATTAGCGGGCGCGCGCTCCGTTTGCTGGTTAACCTCTGCGGGGGTGCTGATACCGGTCTGCGTAGCGTTTTCGGTCTGTGCGTTTCCGGAACACGCGACAAAGAGGAGTGCCACAAGGGGAAGAATGTAGGAAAATTTGTGGTTCATGGCGTAAAGTGTTTGATACATTAACAAGGTTACCAGGCGGTTGGCGTTTTCATAATTTGCTAATCCTTACCATAATATGCGCCATAGGCCACCGAGCGGAACCGGCTGGCGCGCTCCACCTCACCTCTGTAAGCACCGCCCCAGGCGACCAATACTTCCTGTTCACTGGGAACTATGAGCACTCTCGTCCCCGTGGATCGGGAGAGCCTGGCGCACGGCGTTATCATCTTTTTATTTAGACTCAGTAAAAATAAACCCCTCTGCACTTGGCTAACCTGAAGAAGAGGCCCTACTTTTGCGCTTATTAAGACTCAATACAGATAACTGACTGATGATCCGCATTCTTCTCCCCTGCTATTTCTGCGTGGTTCTTTTCACGGGCTGTGCTGACGACGGGGTTCCCAGTGAACTCCCGCTCACGGTTCCGACCACGTACGCATTTGCCCGCGACGGGCAGTCTACCGTTGATTTTTCTGGACAAAGCCTGCGCATCGCCATGGCCGAGGAGTTCGTAGCGGCCCTCAGCGACCCCGCGCGCACCCAGCTGGAGCTGGACAATATGTTCCGCAACGCGGGTCCAAACGGCGAGGACGTCGATCCCTTTGCCGACCCCGCGCTGAACGCTTCCGAGAAGTCCCTGCGCAGCAAGGTGGCCGCGAGTGCCGAGTACTTCGCCGCCGACGCGACCGGCGCGGCGGCCGTACGCGCCGACTTCGATTCCCTGATTGCCGAGCAGGTACATACGGTATTCCCCAACTGGATGGAGGTGGCCGCTCCCGGAAAGGCCGGACAGGTGGCTGTCGGCACACGAACCCGCTACGTTAACGGACTTGGGCTGGAACTCAACCAGGTCATTGCCAAGTCGCTGCTCGGCGCCCTGATGCTCGATCAGGCCCTCAATAATTACCTGAGTCCGGCCGTACTCGACGCCGGGCAGAACCGCGCCGAGAACGAGGCGGGTACCTTGGCCGATGGCGAGGCGTATACCACCATGGAGCACCAGTGGGATGAGGCTTACGGCTACCTCTTCGGGCAGTCGGCCGACCCCGCCTCCCCCCTGGCTACCCTCGGCGACGACGACCAGTTCCTCAATGAGTACCTCGCCGCCGTGGACCAGGACCCCGAATTCACCGGCATCGCCGACGAGGTGTTTCTTGCCTTCCGCACGGGCCGGGCCGCGATCGTCGCGGGGAACTACGACGTGCGCGACGCCCAGGCCGCCATCATCCGGCGGGCCCTGAGTAAAGTGGTCGCCGTACGTGGCACCTTTTACCTCGACCGCGGCGCCTCCGCCACCGAGACCGAGCCCACCCGCGGCGGTGCCGGCTTCCACGCCCTCAGCGAGGCCTACGGCTTCGTCTATGCCCTCCAGTTTACCCACGACCCCGTCACCGGCGCTCCCTACTTCACCCGCCAGGAGACCCTGGACCTGCTGGACCAACTCACCGCCGGCACTGCATACGGATTGTGGGACGTCGAGCCCGCTGCCATTCGCGCCATCGCTGAGGCCATCGCTACCCGGGTAGACTTCTCGTACGCCGACGCCACCAATTAATCCCCCCGCATGCTCCGCCTCCTCCCCTCCCTGCTGCTGTGCTTGCTGACCGCCTGCAGCACTGACGACGCCACTGATCAGTCCTCCACTTCATCGTTTGATCGGGAAGCGATGCTGGCCGGCTGGGCCGACAATTTTATTTTGCCCGCCTACGCCGACTTCACCGCCGAGGCCGCCCGGCTGGACGCGGCGGCGGGCCGCTACGGCAGCGAACCCTCCGCGGAAACGCTTGCCCAACTGCGCCTCAACTTCGAGGAAGCCTACCTGGCGTGGCAGGGCCTGAGTCCCTTCATGACGGGTCCGGGCGAGACTTACCGTTTGCGCGAGCAGTTCAATATCTACCCCACCGACACCGCGCGCCTGGCCGCCCAGGACCGCACCGACCTGGAGCTGCCCTCCAACATCGACATCCAGGGGTTCCCCGCCCTCGATTACCTGCTTTACGGCACCCGCGACCCCGCCCCCTATGCCGGCAGCATCCGGCGGCTGACGGCACGCATGCTCAGCCTTTCGTCGGCCGCCCACGCGGACTGGGTCAATGGTTACCGCGACACCTACGTAGCCGCCAGTGGCAACAGCGCCACGGCCTCCGTGGACCGGACCGTCAACGACTACATCTTTTACTACGAAAAGTACCTGCGGGCGGGCAAGGTGGGCATCCCCGCCGGCGTATTTGCCGGCCAGCCGCTACCCGGCGTGGCTGAGGCCCCCTACCACGGAAGCCTGAGCAAGCGGCTCTTTCTCGAGGCGCTGGCCGCCACCAGCCGCTTCTTTAGTGCCGAGAACAGCCTGGGCACTTATCTGGACGCCCTGGAGGTGAGCCGAGACGGCACCCTGCTGAGCCGGCGCATCACCGACGGCTTCGCGGCCGCTCGGGCGCGGGCCGAAACCTTGAACGCCGACCTGTCCACCCAGGTAGATACCGAAAACGGAGCCATGCTGCAACTCTACGACGCACTGCAGGCCACCGTCATCCTGCTCAAGGTCGATATGCTGCAGGCCCTGGGTATCAACGTAGACTTCGTGGATGCGGACGGAGACTAGCGCGGCGCCCCTGGTGGTCTTCCGGACGGGCTTCGGACTGATGCTGCTGTTGAGCATTATCCGCTTCTGGGCCAACGGCTGGATTGAAAAACTGTACCTGCAGCCCACCTTTTTTTTCTCCTACCGCTACTTCGAGTGGGTCCGGCCGCTGGGGCAGTGGACCTACTTGCTTTTCGGGGTGGTCGCCCTGGCGGCCGGCTGCATCACCGTCGGGTACCGCTACCGGACGGCTATGGCGGTCTTTTTCCTGGGCTGGACCTACATCGAGCTCATGGACAAGACGACCTACCTCAACCACTACTACTTCGTCAGCCTTCTCGCCTTCCTCATGATCTGGATCCCTATCCCTGCGGGGTTCCGGGCGGGGCTCGCACGTAACGGGGGTACCACCGATCCCCGCTACGCCCACGTACTCATGCTCTTCGTGGCCGTGGTGTACTTCTACGCCGGCCTGGCCAAGCTGAACTCCGACTGGCTGTTGCACGCTCAGCCCCTCGCGATCTGGCTGCCTGCGAAGTACGGCACCCCCCTGCTGGGCGACCTCCTGCAGCAACGGTGGATCCACTACGCCTTTGCCTGGGGGGGCGCCGCCTACGACCTGGCCATTCCCTTCCTGCTGCTCTGGCGGAGGACGCGGGTGCCGGGGTTCCTCCTGGTGGTTCTCTTCCACGTCCTCACCCGGGTTCTCTTCCCGATCGGCATGTTCCCGTACATCATGATCGTGAGCGCAAGCATTTTCTTCGGAGCGGAGGTCCACGAGCGCATCCTCGCGGTGCCGGCGCGGCTGGAGGATCGCCTGCGCCGCCCTACCCCGTCCCGCCGCACGGCCGCGGGCTACCTACACTGGCTTCCCATCGGGGCGGTGCTGGTCTTCCACCTGCTCTTTCCCTTCCGGCACCTGACCCGGCCGGGGGAGCTCTTCTGGACGGAGAACGGCTACCGCTTCTCCTGGCGCGTAATGCTGATGGAAAAGGCGGGCGTGGCCACTTTCCGCGTGGAGGGGCGCGACGGGGATCGCCGCCTGCAGGTCGACAACCGCGAGTTCCTTACCCTATTCCAGGAGAAGCAGTTGGCCACCCAGCCCGACTTCCTGCTCGAATACGGCCACTTCCTGGCCGACCACTACCGCGCCCGCGGCTTCGCCGCGCCGCGGGTGTACGTCGATAGCTACGTCGCCCTCAACGGCCGCCTGAGCCGCCGCTACGTGGACCCGTGCGTCGATCTGACAACCGTTTCCCCCGATACCCCGCCGGGAGAATGGCTACTCCCCTTTCACGATACCATCTATGGCTTTTAGGTTTTTGCTCCCCCTGTTGCTCCTACCGGTCTGTCTGACGGGCCAGGTGACGGTGCGCGTCTCCGTGGTCGACACTGCCGCCGCGTCGGTTCCCAATGTCGAGCTCTTCGTCGCAGAGACCAGCCGGGTGGAGACGACCGACCTGGGCGGGCGCGCCGAGTTGGTACTTCCCGATTCACGGGCCACCTATACGCTCACGGCCTTCGCCGCCGGCTATACCACCAGACAGTTGACACTGGATGCGGCAAGTGAAACCGTCCTGCGTATCGTGCTGACGCCACTGAGCCGGGATCTCGTTGCCGTGACCGTCGTGGCCGAGGCCCGCCGCCGAGAGGCCCTGACCCGGCTACGGGCCGTGGAGGGAACGGCCATTTACGCCGGCAAGAAAACGGAGGTGGTGACCCTGGACGCCCTGACCGTCAATCTGGCTACCAACCAGGCGCGGCAGATCTATGCCGAGGTAGCCGGCCTCAACATATACGAAAGCGATGATGCCGGCCTGCAGCTCAGCATCGGGGGCCGGGGGCTCGACCCCAATCGCTCGGCCAGTTTCAATACCCGGCAGAACGGCTACGACATCAGCGCCGACGTGCTGGGCTACCCCGAGAGCTACTACACGCCGCCGGCCGAGGCACTGTCCAGCGTGGAGGTCGTGCGCGGCGCTGCCAGCCTGCAGTACGGCAGCCAGTTCGGCGGCCTGGTCAACTTTATCTTCCGCGAACCCAACCGCAGCCGCAAAGCCGAACTCGTGAGCCGGCAGACCGTGGGCTCCAATGGACTCTTCACATCCTTCAACAGCCTCAGCGGACAGCTCGGCCAGGTAGGATACTACGGCTTTTACAACTTCAAGCGGGGCGACGGCTTCCGACCCAATTCCGGCTTCCGCTCCCACAATGCCTACGTGCACGTCGACTACGCCCCGACCTCCGCGACCCGCATCAGCGGGGAGGTCACCTACCTGAACTATCTGGCGCAGCAGGCGGGCGGACTGACCGACGCCCAATTCTACCGGAACCCCTTCACCAGCAACCGGGCCCGTAACTGGTTCGCGGTCGACTGGCGGCTACTGAGCCTGCGGCTCGAACACGATTTCAGTGAGCGGACAGCCTTCAGCCTTAACGCCTTCGGGCTGGACGCCAGCCGGCAGGCAGTGGGTTTCCGCAGCAACCGCGTCAGCCAGACCGACGACCCCGCCGCCCCCCGTGACCTCCTCCTGGGCAAGTTCCGCAACCACGGAGCAGAAGCACGCCTCCTCCACCGCTACACCCTGGGTAAACGGGACGCCGTAGCCCTCGTCGGAGGCAAATATTACCGGGCGAACAATATGGCCGTGCAGGGCCCGGGTACCGCCGCCGCGGACGCCGACTTCACCCTGGCCACGGAGCGCTACCCCGCCTACCCGAACCAGTCCGCCTTCCGCTTTCCCAACCGCAACGTAGCCCTCTTCGCCGAGCACATTCTCTACCTCAGCGACCGCTTCAGCATCACCCCCGGCGCCCGCTTCGAGTACATCCGCACCGAGAGCCGGGGCACCTACGCCCGCTTCGATTTCGACCTGGCCGGCAACCCCATCCGGGAAGAAGAGTACGCCGACAACCGGGTGTTCACGCGGTCGCTGGCGCTATTCGGCGTCGGCGTCAGCTACCGCCGCAGCGCCGCCCTGGAATGGTTCGCCAACCTGAGCGAGAACTACCGCTCCGTCACCTTCAACGATATCCGCACCGTGAACCCCAGCTTCGTGGTCGACCCCGACATCAGCGATGAGCGCGGGTACACGGCCGACACCGGACTGCGCGGGGAGCGGGGGGCATTCCGCTACACGGCCAACGCCTTCGCTATTCGCTACGGCAACCGGCTCGGGGAGGTGCTCGCGCCGGAAGTCCGTACTGCGGCCGACGGCACCGAGGTCGAAACAGGCCGCCTGGTACGCCGCCGTGGCAACATAGGGGCTGCCTTTCTCTACGGTCTTGAATCCCTCCTGGAGTGGCAGGCCCTGCCTGCCGCCCCCACGGCCAAACGCCCCTCCTCCCTGACGCTGTACGCCAATACCAGCCTGACCGATTCCCGATACACGGAATCCGAAACCCCCGGCGTGACGGGCAATGCGGTCGAGTTCATCCCCCGCCTCAACCTGAAAACGGGACTGCGCTTCGGCTACGGCAACCTGCAGGGTTCCCTGCAGTACAGCTACCTTTCCCGGCAGTACACCGATGCGAGCAACGCCCTGCAGGACCGGCAGGACAACCAGCGCGGTATCGTCGGCGCCATTCCGGCCTACGGCGTGGCCGACTTGAGCCTGGCCTACCGCTGGAAGGGGATGACAATCGAGTCCGGAATCAACAACCTGCTGAACGCCCGCTACTTTACGCGGCGCGCGACGGGCTATCCCGGGCCGGGAATCATCCCCAGCGCTCCGCGTACCATTTACTTTACCATAGGATATGTGTTCTGATCAAGTAAAGTGATCTCGTGAAGCTGTCCCGGATTGAACATCCCCTGGTAGCACCACTTGGTATGTAATACCTCGGTTTTTCAAGTCAGAATGCTAAGCTAGCAGTTGAAAGTTTAGCGAAGTAGACACTGGTTTGGGAATGGTTAACAATGCGCCTCTCTAAAGCTTCACTCCCACTCCCCCCGGTGCGCCCGGTCAGACGCCTACACCGTCAGCAGCGTCGCCCGGGTGTGGCGGAGGGTGCGGGGCGTTTACGTGCCTTGACACTACGGTTTACCTGATGAAATCAGGGTTGACTCATCACCTTAAGCCGTTGTCCAGTTTTGGGGGGGTTAAATATAGTTCAGCTCTTCCACCCGGAATCGGGCGTACGGCTTAATTCGGCCGTCCATGACCCAAGGCCGCCTCACGAACGGCCAGCAGGCCCGCGATAGATGGCCGGGACATCTGTAGAAACACGCGCCGGGTGGGTTCGGACCGAAAGGCCATACGGGGGGTATTGAACATCAAGGTTACGGGACGGGGACCGGCAATCACTGACACCGGTCAGCCGGTAAGGTGATCCAGGTCATCCCGCTGATCTACCGGGTCGACGGAATCTACCGTCCGGTTCTATCTTGGCAGGATGCCAATCCTGATCACCACCCTGGCCGTAGTGGCCCTGCTCGCCCTCATCGTATTCTTGAAGTGGCACCCCTTCGTGGCGCTGGTGCTTGTGGCCGTGGCCGCGGGACTCGGATTGGGGATGACCGCCGAAGACACCCTGGCCTCCGTCACTTCGGGGGTAGGCGGTACGCTGGGCGGACTGGCGCTCATTCTCGGACTTGGGGCCGTGCTCGGCGGCGTGATCGAGGAGACCGGCGCGGCCCAGGTCATCACGGACAAGCTGGTGGGCGGCCGCGAGGGCACCTCGGTGGTGTGGGGTCTTTGCCTGGTCGGTTTCCTCATCGGGATCCCGCTCTTTTACAGCGTGGCCTTCGTGATGATGGCCCCGATCATCTTCGCCACCAGCCGCAAGACGGGCCTTCCCCTCGCCATGGTGGCAGTGGCCGCGGTAGCTTCGCTCTCCGTCACCCATGGCTTCCTGCCCCCCCACCCCGCCCCGGTGCTGATCGCGGGCACCTACGGGGCCGACCTGGGGCTTACGCTGGTGTACGGACTCATCCTGGCCGTGCCCGCCGTCGTCATCGCCGGACCGCTCTTCGCCCGCACCCTCCGCCACATGCCCCAGACGCGCGGTGCCGCCGACCTGGACAATACCGAGCTCCCCGCGAGGCTCCCGACTTTCACAACCAGCCTCTTTTCCGCGCTCCTGCCGGTCTTCCTGCTGGCCGGGGTAGCCATCCTGAAGTCGGCCGACGATTCCCTGGCCACTTCCCCCGCCCTGCTCATCGTCGGCGATGCTACGGTGGCCCTGCTCATCGGTTTGCTCGTCGCCATGCTGCTCCTGGGCCGGCAGACCGGTCAGTCCGTCGCCGAGCTCATGACCCGCGTCGGGCGCCAGCTCGCGCCGATGGCCGCCGTGTTGCTCATCATCGCCGGCGGCGGCGCCTTCAAGCAGGTACTGGTCGACAGCGGCACCAGCAAGTACATCGTCGCCACCCTCTCCGATTTCAACGCCCACCCGCTCCTCATCGCCTGGATGATCGCCGCGGCCCTGCGCATCACCCTCGGCTCGGCTACGGTCGCCGCCATCACCGCGGCGGGCATCGTACTTCCCCTGGCCGGGTCGGGTACCGTTTCCCCGGAACTACTCGTGCTCGCTACCGGCGCCGGCTCTCTCACCTGCAGTCACGTCAACGACACGGGCTTCTGGCTCTTCAAGGAGTACTTCGGCCTCTCCGTCACCCAGACGCTCCGCAGCTGGACAGTCATGGAGACCTTGGTCAGCGTGATCGGGCTGGTTGGGTGTTTTTTGCTGGAAGGGTTAGGGGTGTAGGGAATTAGCATGTAGCCAGTAGCGTGTAGGGGCCACCATGGATGCGGGCCTGCTATTCGCTACCAGCTACTCGCTACACCCTACCTCCTCTACCTAACCAACCCACAAATCTCCTTAGCCTCCTTAACCGTCTCCTGCGCCCGCTTCCGGATCTCCCAGCTGCTCTGCTTGACCTGGTCCTTGACGGCGCGGCGGTCGCTCTTGAGCATTTTCAAGCGCTCCTGGATGTTGAGGGCTACGTTCACGAGTCCATCGGCTACGGCTTCCTTGAGGTCGGCGTATCTGAGGGCGCCGCTCTCGTAGTCGGCCATGAGGGCGGCGTGCTCTTCGGCGCGGCCGGCGGCATCGAGGAGGCTGAAGAGATTGGCTACGCCGGGAGATAGTGCACCCGCGTCCCCGCCATCCCCTCCCGTATCCGTGACGGCGGAGCGGATCTGCTTGCGGATGCGGTTCTCGTCGGCGAATACGTCGATGTTGTGCTTGTCTCCGAGGCTGGCGCTCATCTTGCGGCTGGGATCGGCGGTCGACATCACCTTCGGCACCTTGGTGTACAGGCCCTCCGGGATCGGAAAAAATTCCTTGCCGGCGAAGTTGTTGAAGCGCTGGGCAATGTCGCGCGTCAGTTCCAGGTGCTGCTCCTGGTCCTTGCCAACCGGCACCACGCCGGCCTTATACATGAGAATATCGGCCGCCTGCAATACCGGATAGGTGAGCAGGCCAGCGGACACGAATTCCTCGTTCTGTCCGCCCTTATCCTTGAACTGGGTCATGCGCGTGAGCTGTCCGTAGCTGCTGAAGCAATTCAGGATCCAGTTCAGTTCGGTGTGCTCGGGCACCAGGCTCTGGATGAAGAGATTTTCGGGCTTGATACCGCAGGCCAGCAGGTTGAAGCAGAGTTCCCAGGTGTTCTCGGCCAGCTTCTTCGCGGTGAAGGGCATGGTCATGGCGTGGTAGTTCACCACCATATAGAGGCAGTCGTATTCCTCCTGCAGCCGCTTCCAGTTCTCCACCGCGCCGAAGTAGCGGCCGAAGTGAAGCTTGCCGGTGGGCTGGATGCCGGAGAGGATGGTCTTGTTCTGGGACATACCGCGAAGGTAAAGAAGCCCGGACTTTAGGCGTAGGTTTGCCCCGCCCACGATCCGTACATGCTCAAATCCGTATTCATCCTCCTGGCCCTGGCGCTCGGACTGCTGCTGCCGGCCCTGGAAGCTTACACCTTTACGCTGCGGCCGTTTCTCATGACGCTGCTCTTCTTCTCCTTTCTGGACGTAAGGATCGGGCGCAACATCTTTTCCCGCCAGCAACTCATCGCCGCCACCCTGCTCCCCGTCATCGGCGCGGCGTGCTACTTCGCGGGGCGGCTGTACGACGAGGATCTCGGTCTTACCCTCCTGCTCATGGGACTGGCCCCCACGGCCGTTATCACCCCCGTGCTGGCCCAGCTGATGGGACGGCGGCCCGGTTACATGGTGGGGGCCATCATCGTGACCCACTCGGTTTTCGCGGTGGCCATGCCCCTGGTACTGCCGGCGCTGTTGGGGGTGAGTTTATCCCTCCAGTCCCTGGGCGTGCTGGTGTGGACCATCGGGAGTACGGTGGCGGGTCCGCTGGTGCTGGGGCAACTCGTCCGGAGCCGGGGTAGGCGTGTCACGACCTGGCTGCGCAAGGTGGCCCCCTACGCTTTCGCCCTCTTCCTCAGCAATATCGCCGTAGCCTCGGGCAGCCTGTCCTACTACCTGCGCCACGAAAGCAATACTCCCTTGCAGTTTATCTGGATCGCCGCGGCGGCCGTAGCCGTATTACTGCTCATCAATTTCGCCCTTGGTAACCGCCTTGCCCCGGCCGGACACGGCATCGAGGGCTCCCTCGCCCTGGGCCGCAAGAATACCATGCTCTCGATCTGGATCGCCCTGGAGTACATCAATCCGCTCACCGTGCTGGGGCCGATGCTCTACATCCTGCTGCAGAACGTGTACGTAGCCGGGCAGATCCTGTACGTCGAGCGGCTGGACCGCAAGATCTAGATACGGTCCCAGGTCAGCCGCAGTATCCCACCCCGTTCGCTGACCATCACCTTGAAGCGGTTGCGATTAAGCTTATCGATGGTGCCGAGCCACTGGAAGGCGGGCCGCCCGAAGCCATCGAAGAAATCGGCGTCGAAGGTGAATTCCGTCTCATCGTCCAGGTCCCGGATAGCGCTGATGGCCCAGTACCCACCGTAAATCACGCCGGAGCCGGTACGGTACAGCAGCGTATAGTCGGAGTAGAAGGTGACCACGTCACCGCGGAATCCGGAGATGACGTTATCCCGGAACAGGTCGTGGTCGTCTTTGTAGGTGGCGCGATGGATCTGCCAACTGCCCGTGAGGCGGTCCTCCCTGCGCTCGATACGGTCCTCTACGGAGCAACTCCACAGCATCAGCAGGGGAATCAGGAGGTAAGTGGGCCGGGCGATCATGGGATAATATTTCCCTTAAGGTCGTAGGCGGCGGCTTATCGTCAATGGCTGGCTAAGGGCTTTAGGAGCGAATTAACCCTTGTGAAGGGAATGTTAGGACACCCCGGTCAGGCGCGCTCGAGCGCCTTGATGCTTTCTTCGTAACTCTTCATACTACGGGCCTGAATTTCGGCGGTGGCATTCAGCACCTTGACCTCCTCGTTGAGGCGCTGCTCCTGCAACGGGTCTTCTTTTACGTAGCGACGCTTTCGGTTAAGTTCCAGAAGTTGTTGGATGGTCTGACTCAGGGCGATCTTCGTTTTGAGATACTTCTGCTTAAGCTTCCTTCTGGTGCTCATCTGTGTGTCTGAATTTAATAGGGCGTAGCAATTAACCGACGTGGAAAATACCTAAAAATTGCCTGAAAAGCAAATAATAATTCAAACTTACGCGGTCAAGATTATGCCCTCTAGAACCCCCAGATTATGAGGTAGGTTGTCCCGACAATTAAATATTAATGTCAATTTCAACTCACCTTACTCTCCCCGGAAGGGGTTCCGCGCCCGCCACTCGCGCGGCTCGAAAACGGCCGGCACGAAGCGCGGTACGAAGCGGTTGATCCAGCGGGGGCGCATCTGGAGCCAGCTTCCGAAGTAGTGGGGTTCCGCCCCCAGCGAGCTCTTGATCTCGAGCGCCGTGCGCCCGTAATCTACCCATTCGAAGCCTTCCGCCAGGGCATCTTCCAGGAGGTCGAACAGCATATTGTGGTACAGGTGGTGGGTATTTTTATACTCATCTTCCAATCCCAGG
>JBGTHX010000330.1:0-13624 GCA_041746055.1 Lewinella sp.
TCGGAGGTGTGCGAGCCGCCGGCTTCGGCCGACGAAAGGTTGAAGTCGAAGATATTCTGCCCCTCCACGAAGAAGGGCCGCCGCTCCTGAAAAAAGATCTGGTAACCGTCCAGGTTCAGCGCGCCGGGGTCGGCCTCCACCTGACCGAAGTCGGGGTTGACGGTCAGGTCCAGCGTCAGGTCGTTGGTCACGCCGATCCGGGCGTCGAGTCCGGCCGACAGCCGGTTATCGGCGCCGTCGGCAAAGGGGTTGCCCGCCTCCGCCGGATAGGTCGCGCGCTGGGCCACTATGTAGGGCTGCACCTCCAGCGTACGTCGCGGCTGCAGGTCCGTCAGGCCCCGCAGCTCGCCGAAGCGGCTTACCCAGCCCGAAGCGTTCGGCGAGACCGGCTGCCAGGTGCTGCGCTCGTCCATGCGGAAGTTCCGGCGGGTAGACTGTATGCCCCACACCTGCTCGGCACCCGCCGGAAAGCGGATCTGCGACAGGGGGATGCGCAGTTCGGCCGTCCAGCCCGTGGAGTCCAGCCGGGTACGGGTCTCCCAGATCGGGTTCCAGGATTCGTCCCAGTTCCCGTCGTTGGATATGAATTCATCGTTCTTAACCCCGGAGGCCGACACCGTGAAGGAGAAAGCCGTCCGCTTGTCGTGGTAGCTGTCGATGTTCACTTCCACCCAGTCGCCGGGAAACGCGTCCCGGCGGCCCATCCGCTGCTCGATCAGATCGGGTTCGCTGTCGAGGCAGCGGAAGGCTACGTACAGGTTGCGGTCGTCGTACAGCACCTTCATCAGGGTCTGCTGGGTGGGCGCCTCGCCGGGATTGGGGTTGTAAACCAGGTAGTCGCCGCTCCACTCCACCAGGTCCCAGGCCGCTTCACTGGGGCTTCCGTCGATGGCGGGCGCCTCCACCGTGCGCCGGGTCTCGTACACCCGTTGCGGGTAGTCGGTCACCGCGGTTTGTGCACGCAGCCCCAGCGAGAGCCCGAAGAGGAAGGCAAAAAGCAACAGCAGCAGAATGGCGAGTCTCATCGAAAAGGCTTGAAGGGTGGCGGGTAATGGGAAGGACGAACGACTGCTACACGGGTTGCACGGGGCGTTTGTTACCGCGTGGTGCGCAGGTACACGTGGTCGTACGGCGACCGGCATCGCACCCGCGCCCCGCCGCCGTTGATCCGGCCCACCACCCGCTCGAAAAACTGCCGGGTTTCACTAGCTTCGGTATCGATGGCGATGTCGAAGTCGGTCAGCAATTCCCCGAATTCCGTTTCCAGCTCCACGTCCGCCCGGGCGCCGGCCGGCAAGGACAGGTCCACGTCCCCGTAGTTGCTGTACAGCTCCAGCGGGGTGTCGCGGTCGGTGGCGTGGTATACGACGGTGATGTCGCCGTAGGTAGACCTGACCTCCCGCACGCCGGCCACGTCGGTGGCGGTCACGCCGCCGTACAGCGTATGCACGGTGATGTCGAGGCCGGGTGGCACTTCCACGGTGATCCGGATGTCTACGTTGTGGCCGTCGTGGCCCCTCACCACCCGGCCATCGATCACGGTGCTGATTTTATTCCACTCGCCGCGGAGATTCTCCTCGCGGGGGGCGGCCTCCGTCACGGTGATCGTGCTTCCGTCGCGGGATACCTCCAGTTTACCCAGGTCGGGCCGGGGCGTATCGTTGACGGTGATGAGGTGGCGGACGATGATGTCCCTTCCACTACCCTCCGCCAGTTCCACGGAGCCGAAAAAACCTTCGAGGTGGAGTGCCGTGGCCCCGTCGGGGGGTACTACGAGCGGATCAGACTGGGCATGGAGGGGGCCGGCAGCCAGTAGCAGGCTGCAGATAATGAAGCGAAGCATGGGGGTGGAATTTACTTTTTGCGGAGGTACAGATTGTCGTAGGTGGCCGTCAGCGCCAGCAGGGGCCCGCCGCCGCCGATGGTACCGGCAAGCACCTGGCCGCCGCCTTCCCTCCTTTCCTCTCCGGACGGAGCGGGGGCGGATGACGCCATATTCGACTTCATCTGGATATCGAAGTCCGTGTACATCTCCCCGTAGGCGGTGGAGAGGCGCAGGTCCGCCTTGGCACTCGCCGGCAGGGTGACGTCGACGTCGGAGTAGGTGGAGTGCAGCCGTATCTCCTGGGTGGGGGCGGTGTCCCAGGTGGCGATGATGTCGTCGTAGACCGTATTCACGGCCACCGCACCGGTGAGGTTCTTTAGGGTGGCCTTGTGGTACATCAGGCTGACGTCCAGGCTTCCGCCGAAGTCGCTCACGGTGAGGTCGCCGCCGCGGTGGGTACTCTGCTCCACCTTCACGGTGGCGGTGTTGGGCACGCGGACGGTCACTTCCCGGTCGCCGGATCCGACCTGCTGGACCAGGATCCGTCCGCCGCTATCGGTGATGTTCAGGCCGAGGCCGGTATTATCCCTGAGCCCGCTGGCGCTGATCTTGCGGAGGCCGGCGGCGCGGTCGTTGTCTCCGCCTTCTTCCGCCCGGCCTTCTACGGTGAGCTCGGTGCCGGACGTGCCGACGATGGTCAGTTGGTCGATCTCCCGGAATTCGATGGTCTTGCCACCGGCGGCGATCTTGAAATTTTGCTGGGCCCACACGGGGGTGGTCAGGCAGAGCAGGAGGAGGATTCTCAGTAAAGGGGTCATGGTCAGATCAATTTAAAGGTTCCGAGTTCCGCCGCGTCGCGCAGGGGACGGGGGATGCTGTCGTTTTGGATGAGTTCTTTGAGGTAAGGCAGGACGCGGCGCTCGTTGAGCCGCACCAGCGTTTCCAGCAGCTGGGCTTGTACCGCGGCCGGGGGGTCACCGGCCATGGCGCTTAGCATTTCCTGCCGGGCGGCGGGGGCGTCGGTGAAGCGCTGCAGGGCATCGAGGGCCGCCAGCCGCACGTTGGTGTTTTCGTCGGTGCGCAGCATTTGGCCGAGGTGGGCGATTACTTCGGGGTCGGCAACGGGTACGTCCAGGCTCACGGTGGCCGCCTGCATGCGGGTGGTGCTGTTGGGGTCCTGGATCAACTCCAGCATCAGCGTGCGGGTGGCGGCGAGCTGTCGCTCCCTGTCCGTGGTATCCGACCGGCCGAAGTACCAGCCCAGGCCGAAGACCAGCAGCAGTGCCGTGGCGGCCATGCCCATCAGGACGGCGGGGCGCAGGTGCCGGGGCCGACGAACGGCCGGGACCTCCAGCAATGCCGCGAAGCGGCGGTCGGCTTCTCGGCTGGGCACCGGATCTTCGGGCTGACAGAGGTCTGTCCGCAGCAGACTCAGGAGCTCCAGTTCCTCCCGCAGTTCCGGGTCGGTCTGGAGGGCCGCGCCCACTTCCCGGTAACGTTCCGGGGGCAGCTCGCCGGCTAGGTAGTCGATCAGTTCGGCTTCGGTGACGGGGTTCATAATTTATTGGCGTTGTGGTAGTTCAGCCGCAGTTGCTTGCAGGCCCGGTGCATGCGCACCTTTACGTTGGCTTCGGTGGTGCCGAGTACCGCGGCGATATCGGCGTATTTCATATTGCGTTGCCAGGCAAGTTCCACCACCTCCCGGTAGGGGTCGGGCAGGGCGGCCAGGGCGCGCCGGCAGTCGAGGGGTTCTTCCTCCGGCTGCGTGCCGAGCTCGGGTAGCTCGTCTAGATCGCCGAGGGGCATCCGCCCGGTGAGCCGGCCGTGGTCGTGCCAGGCGTTGCGGGCAATGGTGAACACCCAGGTGCGGAACGACTGCCCCGGCTGCCAGCTGGTCCGATAGCGGAGGATGCGTTCGAAGGTGGTCTGCAGCAGGTCTTCGGCGGTGGCGCGGTCGCCGCCGGTCCGGTTAAGCAGGAAACCGAAGACCGGCGACTTATACCGGCTGTAAAGTTCGCCCAGCTGGCCGGTGCGGCCGCGGGCTACTTCTTCCATTAGTATTTCGTCGGTGGGTGCCAATTGCTTTTGCCGGGTCGGTTACGTGGGGGGATACCGGGGGTTTGCCCGGATGGTTACGGGAGTAGCTTGGAAATTAGGGGGTTTTTCTCCTCTAGCGCGGCCGGAGGCCGCATTGCACTTCGCGGTCGGAAACCGCGTTGTACCGCTAGCCCAACCCGCCTCCGCCATGCCCAAGTCCCCCGCACCCGCGCCCCCGCCCGCCCGCAAGCGGAAGTCCACCCTTAAAACGGTGATATACGTGATCATTCTGCTGGTAGCGGTATCGCTGATCCTGCAGGCACTCGGGGTTGGCGTCATGAACCACCGCGAGGAAAATACCATCATTGAGAAGCCCCACCACGGGCGGCCGGACTAGAACCAGCCCCCCATCAGTCCCTCCCGGAAAGGCCAGGGGATCGACAGCAGGATGATCAGCAAACCGATGCTGTAGAATACGCCGATCGTCTTCCAGCCCTTATTGAGCTCGGCCTGCCGCTTGGCCCGGCTGTAGCCCACCGTGATCAGGATGATCGCGATGATCATACCCGTGAAGTGCTCCACGGTGTAAAAGCGCAGCTGGGCATCCCCCATCACATCGCCCTCGAACCGCACGTAGGGGCTCAGCCACAGGTAGAGCAGCAGGCCCAGCAGCAACTGGATATGTACGGAGATGAGTCCGAAGAGCGCCAGCTTGTCCTTGCCGGGATACACCGTACCCCCGCTGCGGCGGGAGAAGGCCCGGGCGATCGCGGCGATGAGCAGGACGAGCACGACCCAGCGCATACCGGAGTGAGCGTGTTGGACGGCGGTGTAAAGAACTCCCATAGGTATTGCTTGTGAAGGGCCGCAAGATAGGCCCGGCCGGGCTATTCCTGGCCGAGGAGGTAGGCGTAGTCTTCCATGCCGTCGATGTGTCTGAAGACGATCCGCATGATCGCCACCACCGGGATGGCCACGATCGCCCCGACCGCCCCCCACATGACGGTGAAGGCGATCACGGCCACGATGGTGGTCAGCGGGTTGATGTCGACCTCGTCGCCGACGATCAGCGGGGTAAGGATGTAGCTCTCGAGCATCTGGGCGAGGGCCATGGTGCCGAGCACGCCCAGGATCATGGTGGAGCCGCCGCCACTGGCGAGCGCGATGGCCACGGCGAAGGTACCGCCGATGATATTGCCCAGGTAGGGGATGATGCTGAGCACGGCCACCAGTACGGCGATCAGGATGGCATAATCCAGGCCCACCAGGGTGAAGCCGATGCCGTACAACACGGTCAGGATCACAATGAGAATGAGGCGCCCCTTGAGGTACTTCTGGACCACGTCGGCCGCCTCGTTGATGGTCTGGTGGGCCTCCCCGCGTTTGCTATCGGGCGCCCGCCGCAGGACGAATTCCCGCAACCGTTCTTTCTGGCTGAGAAACAGCACGACGTACACGAACATCAGCAGGAAATCCCCCAGGATACCGAGCGTGCTCGACAGCGCTCCGGTGATTTGCTGCTGGCCCAGGGAGAAATTACTGAATATGCTGCCGGAAGAGGCCGCCGAGTCATCCGGCGCCGGGGCGGCCTCCTCCCCGCCGAGGGGGGTGCCGCCGGGCAGCATGGGGATCTGCTCCTTGGCCTTCTCGATCTGGTCGGTGATGCGCTCCTCGATCTGCGGCCAGTTCTCCGCGAAACTGGCGGCCTGCTGCCCGATGGCGAAGAAGAGGCCCGCGAAGAAGAGGAGCAGCAGGAAGACCGCCCCGGCAATGGCCAAGCCCGGCTTCCACCCCCACTCGCGCAGCTTGTTGTCTACCGGGTCGAGGAGCACGGCGATCAGGCCCGATACGGTCAGCAGGGTGAGTACCGACTTGCCGAAATACAGGATGATCACCACGCCGACGATGGCGAGGACGCGTAGGACGAAACCGGCTAACTTCGGGGATACCTTCATAACGGGCGGGACTTTACCCTTGTGTAGGTCTGCGGGGGGGGCTCTGTTCACTCCGCCGTACTTTTGCTACCCTAGCCAATCCCCTGCCCGTGGTTACCCAAACCGTTTTTCGCCTCTCCGCCCGCTCCCGGGGTTTCCACGTAGTCACGCGGGATATCGTGGATGCCCTCCCCACCCTGCCGCGTACCGGGTTGCTTCACCTCTTTATCCAGCATACCTCGGCGGCCATTACCGTCAATGAGGCGGCCGACCCGGACGTGCTCACCGACTTCGAGTCCATCTTCAACCAGCTCGTCCCCGAGAACCTCCCCTTCCTCGTCCACACGCTGGAGGGCCCCGACGATATGCCCGCCCACATCAAGGCGGCCATGATCGGCCACAGCGTCACGCTGCCCATCACCGACGGCCGCCTCAATCTCGGTACCTGGCAGGGCATCTACCTCTGCGAATTCCGCAACCGGGCCTCAGGCCGCGGCATCGTAGCGACCGTCTACAGCTAGCCGCCGCCACTGCCAGTAGCCGTACCCGGCCATGACCACGTAGAGCACCATGAGAAGGGCAAAAAGCATAGCCCCGGAGCGCAGGTAGATGTATACGTATACCGCGTCAATGATGATCCAGTACAGCCAGTTCTCCAGCCGCCGCCCGATCAGCAGGAAAGTCGCCGCGATGCTGAAGGTGGTGGTGATCGCGTCCAGGTAGGTTTGGGTAGCCGTAGCCAGTGCCCCCACCGTCATACCCAGCAGGAGACCTACGGCCACACTGCCGCCGATGGTCAGAAGATGTTCGCGGAGCGTCATCCGCCGGAATTCCGGAGCGACCGGTAAGCTCTCGATGGCGAGATGGTCGAGCGCCTGGTTATCGACACGCTCCGGTCGGCTCTTCCGCCAGCGGTACAGGCCTACGCCGGCCATGATGAGGTAGAACAGTTGCAGCAGGGCATCGGAAACGAGGGCGTAGGCCACCAGCGACTGGTACGCCCACCCTACGGCGCTTACGGCGGCGAAGAGCCAGCACCACTGGCTGTCGCGGGCGGCGAGGTACACGTACACCAGGGCGGTGAGCGTGGCGGCCCACTCCACTCCGTCGGTGGCGCTGATCTGGGTAATAAGTTCCTGCATGGCGGCGGGGCGCGGGGGCGGGGGTCGGTCGCTAGAGGGCGACGTGGATCAGGCTGGCGAAGCGCTGTACCCGGGCGTCGATCTGCTCGCGGTCCAGGCTCTGCATGCGACGGGTGCCGAAGTCCTCCACCACGAAACTGGCCATGGCCGAGCCGTAGATGACGGCCCGCTTGAGGTTATCAAAGCTGAGGTCGTCGGTGGCGGCCAGGTAGCCCATGAGTCCGCCGGCGAAGGTGTCGCCCGCGCCGGTGGGGTCCACCACTTTGGGCAGCAGCAGGGCGGGGGCGGAGAAGAGCTCGTCGTTGTGGAACAGCAGGGCGCCGTGTTCCCCCTTCTTGATAATGAGGATGCGGGGGCCCATTTCCACGATGGCGGCGGCGGCCTTTAGGAGGCTCAGTTCGCCGCTGAGCTGACGGGCTTCCTCGTCGTTGATGATGAGGATATCGATCCGCTTCAGGACGGCCTTCAGGTCGTCGAGGGCGATGTCCATCCAGAAGTTCATGGTATCCAGGGCCACGAGTTTCGGGCGGCCTTCGAGCTGGTCGAGTACGCTGGACTGTACCGCGGGGGTCAGGTTACCGAGCATCACGTAGGGGGTGTCGCGGTAGCCGGCGGGCACCTTAGGCTCGAAGTCGGCCAGCACGTTGAGCTGGGTATCGAGGGTGTCGCGGCCCATCATGTCGTCGTGGTAGCGGCCGGCCCAGTAGAATGATTTTCCGTCGGGGATCACCTCCACGCCTTCCAGGTCGGCGCCGCGGCGCTCGAGGTCGGCCAGGAATTCATTGTTGTAATCGCCCCCGATCACCGACACGATCCGCACCGGATCGGTGAAGTAGGTGGCGGCCATGGCGATGTAGGTGCAGCTGCCGGCCTCGATCATTTTCACTTCCCCGTAGGGGGTGTAGATGTCGTCGTAGGCGAGGGTTCCGAGGGCGAGCAGGCTCATAATTTTAATTTTGGGGCGGCAAAGATTGCAAAATAAACCCGGACCGCGTAAGTTTGCGTCCGCTTAAGCGCCCTGCCTCAGTAGCTCAGTTGGTTAGAGCGGCGGACTGTTAATCCGTAGGTCAAAGGTTCGAGCCCTTTCTGAGGCGCATTACACGTGAAACCCCGTTTCCTTCCGGAAATGGGGTTTTTTGTTGTTGCCCGGAGTAGCAATCACCGAAGGCCCTCCCGGAACCGGTCCAGAAAACCCCGCACCCCGTGGTGGCTCACCGTACGGCCGGCGAAGAAAGTCACGGCTTCCCGACGCTCGGGGACACTGGCGTTAAGGCTGGACAGGATGTTGTGCAGGTGCATCTTCATGTGGCCCCGCTGGATGCCCGTGGTGACGAGGCTGCGAAGGGCGGCAAAATTCTGGGCCAGCCCGGTACAGGCGGCGATGCACATCAGTTCGTCGGCAGCGGGGCGACCGAGGAGGTTCAGGGAGAGATCCGCGAGGGGGTGCAGGCGGGTCAGTCCGCCGACGGTACCCAGGGCCAGGGGAAGGGTAAGCTCGAAGTGGAAGTGCTCGTCTACCACGCGGCAGCGGCTTAGTGAGGCATACTGCCCGCCGGAGGCGGCGAAGGCGTGCGCGGCGGCCTCCACGGCCCGGAAATCATTGCCGGTGGCGAGCACCACGGCATCCACGCCGTTCATGATGCCCTTGTTGTGGGTGACCGCTCGGAAGGGATCGGCGCGGGCGATGTCCACAGCCATGGAGAAGCGGCGGACGAAGTCGGACGCGTCCACGCCGGAGCCGGTCAGGTTCATCTCCTCGATGGGACAACTTACCCAGGCCCGTACCACGCAGTTGGGGGTATGGTTGCTCAGGATGGCCATGATGACCTCCAGGTCCCGCTCGCCGTCCGACAGTGCCGTACTCTCGGCCGACCACCGCTCGATCTCGGTAGCGTAGGCTTCCAGTACGGTATTGATAAAATTGGCGCCCATGCTGTCGCCCGTCCCGAAGCTGACCAGCAACTGGTAGCACTGCTCGTGTACTTCCGGCAGGTGCTTCCACTGCATGCTGCGCACGCCGCCGCCCCGCTGTTCCATGCGGGCGGTGAGTTCGCCGGTAGCGGCCTGCAGACGGCGTTCGAGCACGGGGAAGAGGGCGGCACGCCGGTCCGGGTGCCCATTCCAGCGGAAGTGGAGCTGGCCCAGCTTCTCGCCGGCGATCACCTCGGCCTGAAATCCGCCGCGGGTCGACCAGTACTTGGCCGAGCTGCTCGCCGCGGCTACCACGCTGCTTTCCTCAATCACCATCGGCACCGCGTAGGTCCTGCCGTTGATTACGAAGTTGGGCGCGATCCCGTACGGGAGGGGGAAGTTGGCGACGGTGTTCTCGCTGAAGTTGTCGACGACCTGCTGCAGGTCGGGGCTGCCCGCCTCGAAGTAGGCGAAGTCATCCACCGCGCCCCCGGGCAGGAATTGTTCCAGCAGCCACTGCCGGCGCTGGGGCTTGTCGAATTTGCTAAAACCGCTGACGCGGTGGCTACCGCTTGCTTGTTCGGCCACTGGCGAGTGATAAGGGATTAAGGCCGCGGGTGAAGATAGGCCCTGGCCAGTTCTAGTCCGCGCAGCTGCATGGCCACGTAGCGCTGCAGGCTGCCGTAGTCCTCCCGCGCATGGCGCAGGAAGGCCGAGGCCTGTCCGTAGATCGCCGGCAGCCGGGAGAGTTCTGTCAGGTAGTAGCCGTCCAGGAAACCCGGTACGCCACCGCTGATGATGAGGTTTTGGCAGCGCAGCTGCAGGTCTTGTCCCGCTACGATCCCGTTGACCGTCCGCACCATCTCCTCGGCCGAATGGCCCACGCCCGCCAGCCCGCCGTAGGCGGCCCGGGCCAGGTCGTCCGAGCGGAAGAGTTCGAGTTTGCTGAAATTGGTGCCGCCGTTGGCCGCGGTGTCCAGGGCAAGGATCGGCAGTTGCAGCAGGGCGCGCAGACTGGCCGGCCCCATCCCCTGCCCTACCTCCTTCACGATGACCGGCAGATCGGGCAGCTCGCGCAGCAGTTCCCGGATGGTCAGGATCGGCGCCACCGTAAAGCGGTCACCCTCCGGCTGCAGCCATTCCTGGAAGGGGTTGACGTGGACGATCAGCCCGTCCAGGTCCAGCGCGTCGATCAGTTGGGTGATCAGTCCGGTTTCCCCGGACTCCAGCAGCGCCTGCACCTGGGCCGCGCCCAGGTTGGCGAATACCGGCACCTCGTCACCGGCCAGGGGGCGCACGTTGAAGTCCGCGAAGCGGTGATCGTCGTAGAGCAGACTCCGGCAGGAGCCCAGGCCCATGCCCAGGCCGAATTCGCCCGCTGCGCGAGCGAGGTTGTGGTTGATGGTGAGGGCTTTCTCGGTGCCGCCGGTCATGCTGCTGATCCACACGGGGGCCCGCATCTGTTTATTCCCCCAATCAAGCGGGGGGAGGCTACCCGGCGCCGGATGGGCCGCCAGGAGGGGCTCGTAGTCGAAGCGTGGATCGAGGGTGCCGCGCGCGGTCTGCGACTGAAAGGCCAGTTCTATATGGTCCTCCTTGCGCCCCGGGGCCGTAGGATCGCTGGAGGGCGGGCCGGGGGGAGTGATCGGTAAGGCTTCGGACATGGTACAGGCAACGCCGGGTGAAAAGAATGGTTGAGGCAAAAAAAAGGGAGTGCCGGTAGGCACTCCCTGAAAAACGGTCTTTCCAAAAAGCAAACACTTGACAAAAATCTTGTTATCGCATAGGGTTCCGCCGGGCAGTTGCCCGGGCGGCCGGTTTGCTCAACCGGCAGGCGAAATTTTATCTTTAGGGTTTTAGAGCTGATCCGACTTATACCGAAAGCCAATGAAGAATTCATCCATTGTGATCCCAGTGATTCTCGTTCTGTGCCTGGTAGCACTGGGCTTGCTAGTGTCTCAGGCACTATCTGCCTCGAAAAATGATCAGGCTGCACCCGAAGATACTAGCATTTATTCGGAACTGCCAAATACCTCCGCGGCAGATTCTCCGTCGATCGCTGAGGACCAAGCTCCGGCGGCGGCCGATACCACCCGTTCCGGTCAGCGTTTCAGCGACCTCGTGCCGGCCAGCAGCGCCGATTCCCCTGTGATCGCCAGGGAGGGCGAAGCGGGAAGTTTTCTCATCATCGCCGGTACCTTCCGGCAGGTGATCAACGCCCGGACCCGCGTACGGGACCTGAAAAGCGCGGGATTCAACGATACGACCCTGGAAAACTTCGATCGCGGCACCTTCGCCGTAGCCCTGGTGAATCGCACCGGTACCTACGCCGAAGCCGAGGAACTGGCTAGGCGCGTCCGCTCGGCCGGGTTCGAGGTGGAGATCTACCGGAAGCGGTAGGCTACCCCTGGTAGGCAAGCATTCCCCCTTCGAGGTTGCGAACGTTTTTAAAGCCGGATTGCCGCAGCAGTTCCTGGGCCATGGCCGAGCGCTTGCCGCTGCGGCAGTAGACGATGATCTCCTTTTCCCGGTAGGGGGTGAGTTTGTCCATCGACAGGCTCAGCTGGCCGAGGGGGACGTGAATGCCGCCGACGTTGAATTCCGCCCGCTCGTAATCTTCCCGGACATCGAGGAGGACGTAATCCTGCTTTCCCTCCTGTTCTCGCTTCTTAAGCTCTTCTACGGTTGCTTCCATGCTTGCTGCTATATTTTAGTGAGGGCCAACAAGATTAAAGCCAAATAGATCAGTGCCTGACAATCTTGTGACGACTTATGCGCTCCCCGATGCGGCACTCCAGTAAGTACAGGCCACGCGGCAGGTCGCTCAGGTCGATCCGGGCCGCTCCCCTTTCCTCCGCCACCAGGCGGCCCTCGCTGCTGAAAAGCCTATAGGACAGGTCCGGTAATTGATACGTGTCCTTGAGCAAGATGTTCACAAAACCGGCCGTAGGGTTAGGAAACACGCCACTGATGGCCTCTCTGTCGGCACTGGTGGAGGTGGGCATCACGTCGGCACCCGACAGTAGCGGACGAATCATAATCGCCCCGGTGGTCGTACCCAGCAGCTCCTGCCAGCCGTTCCCGGCGTCGAAGTACTGGGTGCCGGCCGGCACTGGGCTGTTGCGGTCGAATCCCACCGGCAGGGACCGGTCGGCCTGCGCCTGCCGCCAGCCCACGTAGAAGTTGCCTACGGGCAGGTCGAGCGGTTCCGCAAGGGCGTAGCTGGTAAAGGCCTGCAGCGAATCGGTGTAGTAGTCCTCGGCGTACAGCACCGGCTCCTCCGAGGAGTAGATCAGCTCACCCGGTCCCCCGTCGGGTCCCTCCCCGTATACCTCTATGTTGAAGGTCTGATTGCCGGTACTGCCCAGTACCCGCGGGATACGTACGCGTACCCCCACCAGCTGGTCGGGTACGAAGGCCGTGTAGCGCTGCAGGATCACGTTGCCGGTCTGGCCCTCGATGGCCACTTCCGCGGTGCCGTCATCGTAGGCGAAGTAGTTGTCCAGCACCGTCACCTGCCGCGCCGTGTCGTTGGTGGCGATGAGGGGGGAGAAATTGCGGTCCTCCGTAGCTATCTGCAGGGCGTAGGTGGTGGACAGGCGGTACGTGCCCGCCGGATCCAGTTCGAAGAGAAAGCTACGGATGTCACGGTAGGTAGGAATCTCTTCGAAGAGCGCCCCGCGCACCTCCAGGCTCATGGGCGCGACGCCGTTGTCCTGCCCGAAGTAGGCCGAGGGGAACAGGCCCGCGCTTGAGGTGAAGGAAGGGTCGCCGAGGTTCTCCACCCGGTAGCTCGACTGGGTCACCGGGGTGATGTCCGAGCGGTGGTTCCACAGTTTCAGGTAGATCGAATCCGCCAGCAGCTCCTGGCCACCGGCCTGCAGGTGCCGTACGGGAAGACTGGTGTACGGCGCCACCAGCCGGAAGGGGGCCTCCACCAGCGCCAGGTCCTGGGTCACGAGGGAGGTCGACTGGTCGCTGAGCTTCACGTAGTCCAGGTTCCAGTTGTCGACCGAGCCCCGTTCGGAGCTCAGGTTCACGAAGCGGAACTGGAAGCCGTCGTAGAGGTACTGCTCGGGCACAGGCACCAGATTTCCCAGGAAGGGAAAGGTGTCGGAGTTGGAGGTGGTGTTGAGCAGTCCCTGCTCGGCGTAGAGGGTATTCCACTTGCCCTCCGGCGTGCGGAACTGCACCAGGAAACTGTCCTGCACCTCCGGACGGTTACCCAGCCCCCGGGGCTGCAGGTAGAAGCTCAGTACGCTGCCCGTCCGCCCGGCCATCAGCAGGGGGGCGGAGGTGAGGTAATCCCGCGGGATGCTCTTGCTGGCGTTGCTCGCCGCCGCATAGGGTAGTCCGTCGAGGTCCGTGGCATCGAAGGTGGCCACGCCGATGGAGGGCGGGTTGACGCCGTAACTCCGGTTGATGTAAACGTCCTCGTCCTGCCAAAGGTCCACGTCGGGCCGCACCCCCTCGTAGGAGAAGTCGTCAAAGAAGGGCAGCGGCAGGGACGGCCGGTCCACCGTAAAGGTCGCGCGGTAGGTATCGCACAGGCCGTATTCGTTGCATACCGTGACGCAGATGACGTCGTCGCCGCCGTAGCGCCCCGCCTCGTAATAGAAGTCGTTCCCGTCGGTGAGCGAGCCCAGGAAGTTGTAGCGCTGTCCACGCCCCGGGTAGTCGGTGGTGCAGCCGCTGATCGTGCGGCAGGCCGCGCCACCGGGCAGGGTGTCGGTGGGCACGATCACCTCCCGGCGCGCGTCGGGCTGCACGAGCTG
>JBGTHX010000331.1:0-9607 GCA_041746055.1 Lewinella sp.
CATGCAGGAGGACATGCCTACCGCCAAGCTACCCCTCCGGTCCACCGATTTTTACCGCGAGCAGGGTGTCGACTTCCGGGCGGGTGCGCGGGTGCAACGGCTGGACCTTAAGGCCAGGGCCATCCAACTGGCTGACGGCGCTACCATTAGCTACGAGCGCGTTCTGATGGCCACCGGCGGTAAGCCCGTACTCCCCGACCTGCCTGGGCTGGACCTGGAGAACGTGTTTACCATCCGCAAACCCGAGGACGCCCTCGGCGCCCGGCAGGCCACTGATAAGGGCAGCCAGGTAGTCATCATGGGCGGCAGCTTCATCGGCCTGGAGACGGCCATGAGCCTTGGCAAGCGCGGTGGAAAGATCACCGTAGTAACCCCCGAGGAAGTCCTGTTTGAGAAGGTTTTCGGCCCTGAAGTAGGGGCATACACCCGCAAAATCCACGAGGAGGCGGGCGTCACCTTCCGCCTGGGTCGTAAGGCAACGGAACTCCGCGGCGACGGTCACGTCACCGAAGTCGTGCTGGACGACGGCAGCAAGCTGCCGGCGGACGTAGTAGTGGTGGGCATCGGCGTCAAGCCCAATACCGATTACATCGAAGGGGTGGCCTTCCAGCAAGACCACAGCATCGCCGTCGATGGCCACCTGGCCGCCCACGGGGAGCTGGCCTGGGCCGCGGGCGACATCGCCACCTATCCCGACCGGGAGGGCATGGTACGGATCGAGCACTGGAAGGTAGCCGGTCAGCAGGGCCGGGTGGCCGGGCGCAACATGGCCGGTGAGGCGACCCCCTACCATATGGTTCCCTTTTTCTGGACCAACCAGCAAGGCGTCAATTACCGCTACGTGGGGCACGGTACCGACTTCGACCGAATTGTATTCGACGGGAAACCAGGGGACGGGCCCTTCCTGGCCTTCTACGTGAAGGGCGGGCACGTTCAGGCGTGCCTGGGGGTCAAGCGCGACGCGGAGGCGGCCGCCATTAATGAACTGATGGCCCTCGGGAAGTTACCCGCGGTGGACGATCTCCCCGGACAGGACTGGCTGCAACGCTGCCGGGACGTCTGAGCCGGCTCAGGGCACGATCCAACCCCAGTTCCACTGGCCCGATGCGCGGGTGCCGGAGAGTCGCCGGTTGCCCGACCGGTCAAGGTGCAGGATATCCGCCCACCGGGGCGTGGTGAGGAGAATACCAAAGTGCTCCCCGGCGTAATCTGTCTCCTCGAGGCTGAGTCTTTCCCAGTTAGCCGGAAGGCCCGAGGCACCCATAGGGAGGGCAGTCCCTGGTGGATCTTCCGTCGCGTAGGCTTTCCGACCGTGCTTGGGTAATCCGGAGAAGACGGAGCGGGCCTCCTCCTCACCGGCCCACCGGCTGGGGCCGCCGCACATCAGCTGGAGGCTGCTCCCGGGATCCCAGAAGAGGTAGGAAAATTCGGAGTCCGCGGCGAGGTGGCCGGCCTTAACCGAACGGCGGTCGGTATAACAGCGCAATTCGGACAGCTCCCGGGCCGCGCCCCGCAGTACGACCTTGCGCGGACGGGACACTCCGTCGGCTCCGGTGGAGGTCAGAGCGGGTAGGGCGAAAGGGTGATCGGGATTGTCCGCCGCGGTACGGAGGAGATCCTTGATTTGGCTAAAAAAGTTAAGGTTTTCCGCGCTGTCTTCCATTTTGACTTTTATTCTTACTTTGAAAGTCTTAAAATTGTGGGTACGGAAACACTTTTGCGACGTTTCAGCGTATGTACATCAAACCTTGTCCATTGGTAAGGTTGGAAAATAACCGAAACAAAAAAAACATGGCTTCATCACGGTCCGGCTTTCGTCCCCACTGACGCGATAGGTCCAGCATTGCTTTCCACCCGCCTAACGCGGGCGCGGTGCAGATGGAGTTCTAGATGAATATGGGTTTTAGGTGTTTTTCTGGAGGGTTTGGGCTGCGGCCCGAACCCTCTCTTATTGTGCCGGGACCGGTCATCAACCTTCCCTGCGGCGTGCCTGTTTTATCTTCGTCGCTTAAATCTGGCCCATGGACTTTCTCACCCTCTTCCTTGTCATCTTCGGTGTATTCGCGCTGAGCTTCGTGCTCATCAACATCCGCCACCTGTTCACCGGCGAAGAATTCCGGGGCACCTGCGCCAGCAACAATCCCATGCTGACCAACAAGATCGGCAACTGCGAGGTCTGCGGTAAGTCGCCGGATGAGGACTGCAAGATGCCCGAATTACCCAAGGTCTAGGGTAAGACAAAATTGGGCCGCCGTGGCGGCGTGTGGGGTCAATAGCCGTCGCTCCCGGATCGCGAGCAAATCCGTCACGAAGGATTCGGAACCGAAGGAGTCCAGGTACTCCGCGTTGAACATGAGTTGCGTCTGCACCATGTGGCGGCAGACCAGCACCTGATAGACCCGGTCTTTCGGGTCGAAGGCCACCACCACCTGCGGTCTTCCCTTTTTGGGCATGGGCACCAGGTAGGGGTAGGGGAAGTAGTTGTCGTTCCAGATATCGTACAATCCCGCCTCGAAGAGGGGGTACACCTTTACGCGTAAGTCCGCGTCCGGTTGCAGTTGCTTATAGACCTCGGCGAATATCCGCAGGGCATGCCGCTGGGCCTCCACCGGAGCCTCGGTCTGCGGATCTAGTTCCCGGTAGGGCTGCCAGGTTTCGGACCGGATATCGAAGTACTCGGAGTCCCCGAGCCGAAGCTTGTAGTCGAAACGGTGGTAGCCCGGCACGACGTAGCCGGGGTAGTAGTAGCGGAAACCGCGGCTCAGACAGAACTCCATTTCCAGGAGCATGGTGTAGTAGCCGAGGCTGAAGGAGTTCAGCTTGGGATCGAAGATGCCAAGGATGCTGGCCGCCGACGTACTGCCCAGGTCGAAGTAGCTGGCCGCGACCAGTACCCCGCTCACCCGCTCCCGTATCGAAACCTCCCAGGTATCGAAGACCACGTCATCGTCGTAGTCTTCCAGGCTATCAGCGATGGTGGGGCTGAGCCGCCCGTCGAAGGCGTCGGCGTATTTCCGGTAGAGCCGCTCGCGCTCCGCGTCGATCCGCCGGGGTCGTACGGCCGTGTCAAACAGCTTGGCGTTCTTTCGCATCAGCTTCCGTTGGCTCTTAGAGAACTGGAAGCCCTGGAGGTCGACACGGATCCAAAGGGCGGAGTAGGGCTGGTTCTGAAAGAACAGGAAGTGGGTCGTAAAGATGGTGGCCCCCATGCGGTACCACCCCCTTGAAAGGTGCCAGTCCAGGCTCTCGGGGCTGAGCGTGTAAGGGGTAGACTTTTCGGCGTAGCTAAATGACATGTAGGCGGGGCCCTCCTTAGGTCCAACAATAAACGAATTTCTCCGCTAGAGTGTGTCGGTCGATGCGCAGGCCACGAGGTCGCGCTCGTCGTTGCTGGCCACGATCGTGAGCCTTCCCGTTCCGTAACGGGCCAATTCCGCCTGAAACCAAGCGGCGGAGTCACTGTCCAGCGTCACCGTGGGCTCATCCAGCAGTAGGAGGGGCGTATTGGCGTACAGGGCCGAGGCGAGCAGTACGCGTTGCCGCATACCCGAGGAGCAGTCGGTAAGGGGCAGGTGACGCGATGTACGCAGCCCGATGCGATCGAGGACCAGCTCCACCGTCAGTCCGGGTAGCAGCGGCTTGAGGGTAAAGTGGAAGGAGAGAAATTCGGAAACCGTCAGTTCCTCCACGATCTCGAGGTAGGGGCCCGTCCAGCTCACCTGCCGGAAGACCGATTCAACGGGCAGCGGCCGCCCGTCCAGGAGGTAGGAGACGCGGCCCCGCGTGGGGCTCAGCTGTCCGGCGAGAAGCCGTAGCAGGGTAGACTTACCCGAGCCGTTGCGACCGCGGATGCCGTAGATGGTCCCGGAACGGTACGTGGCGTTGCGCTGCCTGATGATCCACTGCCGGCCGAAGCGCTTGGACACCTCCTCCAGCCGGATCTCGAGCCGGGGCGGCTCAGTTGCCATTGTCGATGCCCTGAAAGCTGCGGATGATGCCGGTCTGCTCCGTGGCCTCGATGAAGCTGACGACTTCGTCGCGCTCCTCGGAAACGGGTACGGAGGCTTCGATCTCGGTGACGGCGTTGGTAATATTGAGCCCCTTCACGAACAGGATGCGGTAGATCTCGTGGATGGCGTTGATCTGGGAGATGGAGAAGCCGCGCCGCTGCAGTCCGATGCGGTTCACGCCGATGTAACTGAGTGGCTCGCGGGCGGCACGGATGTAGGGGGGAACGCTCTTGCGGACCAGGCTGCCTCCGGCGATGAAGCTGTGGCGGCCGATGCGGACGAATTGCTGCACGCCCACTTGTCCCTCGATGATGACGTGGTCCTCCAGCACGACGTGGCCGGCCAGATTGACGTTGTTGGCGATCACAATGTGGTCGCCCAGGATGCAGTCGTGGGCTACGTGAGCGTAGGCCATCAACAGGCAGTTGCGGCCGATGCGGGTGGTGCCCGCCGCGGCGGTGCCGCGGTTGACGGTCACGAATTCCCGGATTGTGGTGCCGTCGCCAATTTCCGCCGTGGTGTACTCGCCGCGAAACTTTAGATCCTGCGGGATCGCCGCCACTACCGCCCCCGGGAAGATGCGTACGTTCTTGCCAATGCGCGCACCGCCGTAGATCGTCACGTTGGGACCGATCTCGCTTCCTTCGCCGATCTCTACGTCATCCTCGATCGTAGTGAAGGGCCCAACGGTAACGCCGGCTCCTATTTTTGCATTGGGATGGACGACGCTCAGGGAATGAATAGACATGAAGGTGGTTGAAGGGTTGGGAGGAGGTGGGACGTAGGGCGGCCGGCCGCGTCAGGTGCGGCGGACGATCTGTGCAACCAGGTCGGCTTCCGACACCAATTTGTTCCCCACGTAGGCCGTCCCCCGCATCTGGCAGATGCCGCGGCGCACGGGTGCGATGAGTTCCATCTTAAAGAGTACGGTATCCCCCGGGACGACGAAGTTCTTGAACTTCGCGTTCTCGATCTTGAGGAAGTAGGTGTCCCAGTTACCGGGATCGTCCTGCTGGGTCAGCACCAGTAGTCCGCCCGTCTGGGCCATGGCTTCGATCTGTAGTACCCCGGGCATCACGTGGTTGCTCGGGAAGTGCCCCTGGAAAAAGGCTTCGTTGAAGGTCAGGTTCTTCAGGCCCACGATGTGGTTATCGCCCATTTCGATGATCTTGTCGATCAGCAGGAAGGGATAGCGGTGGGGCATCACCTCGAGGATTTGCTCGGTGGTGAATACCGGCTCGTCGTTCGGGTTATAGCGGGGCCGTCCCTTGAGGCGCCGCTGGTCGAGATAGGCTTTCTTAAGCAGCTTGGTGAAGGCCACATTGACGCGGTGACCGGGCTTGGTGGCCATGATGCGGCCACGGATCGGTACGCCGAGGAGGCTGATGTCGCCCATCACGTCCAGCAGTTTGTGGCGGGCCGGCTCATTGTGGAACTTCAGGTCGAGGGTGTTCAGGATGCCCTGCTCGGTGACCTCCACGGTTTCCTTACCCATCTTCTGGGCGAGGGCGTTGAGGCGCGGCTGGGGGACGTGTCGGTCGGCGATCACGATCGCGTTGGTCAGGTCGCCGCCACGGATGAGGTCGTGCTCGAAGAGATTTTCCAGTTCGTGCAGGAAGACGAAGGTCCGGCAGGGGGCGATCTCGGTGGCGTAATCGTCGTAGCCGCGCAGGGTGGCGTACTGCTGTCCGAGCACCGGACTGTCGAAGTCGATCATCGACACCACTTCGAAACCGTCGTAGGGCAGGGCCACGATCTCCGATCCCGTTTCCTCGTCGCGGAAGGTGATGGGCTCCTCCACGACGAAGTAGTCGCGCGGGGCCTCCTGTTCTTCCAGACCGGCCTCTAGGATGCGGTCTACGTAGGGACTTGCGCTGCCGTCGAGAATGGGCACTTCGCCGCCGTCGATCTCGATGAGCACGTTGTCGACCTGCAGGCCCGAGAGAGCGCTCAGCAGGTGCTCGATGGTGCTTACGGTGGCGGTGCCGTTGCCGAGGGTGGTGCTCCGCTCGGTGCTTACCACGCGGTTGACGTCGACGTTCATCAGGGGGGCATCGTCGAGGTCCACCCGTTTGAACTTCACGCCGTGGCCTTCGGGGGCGGGCTTGAAGACGAGGGTGACCTCCTTGCCGGTGTGCAATCCTACTCCGCTGATGCTGACGGAACTCGCTATCGTACGTTGGTTCATATATACTATCGTAACGGCGGTGACGCGCACCGGCCGGCTGCAATTGGCGGCAAAGATAGTATGTCAGGCCTGATTGTAGCGATGCGTCGGGTCGCTGGCCCGTACGACGTGTTCGTTGTGGGCGTCGCTCTCCACCTCTCCGTCGCGCAGGCGCACGATCCGGTGGGCGTGTTGCGCAATGTCGGGTTCGTGGGTCACGAGGATGACGGTGTTGCCCTCCGACTGGATTTTTTCGAAGATGCCCATGATCTCGATCGAGGTTTTGGTGTCGAGGTTACCGGTGGGTTCGTCGGCCAGAATGATGGCGGGCCGGTTGACCAGGGCGCGTGCGATGGCCACGCGCTGTCGTTGTCCACCCGAGAGCTCATTGGGCCGGTGGTCGAGGCGGTCGCCCAGGCCTACGGCGTCGAGTACCTCGGTGGCGCGTTCCTGTCGTAGCTTTTTGGAGAGCCCGGCGTAGACCAGCGGCAAGGCCACGTTCTCGAGGGTGCTCTGGCGGGGCAGCAGGTTGAAGGTCTGGAAGACGAAGCCGATCTTCTCGTTGCGAATATTGGCCAGTTCGGCATCCTCCATTCGGCTTACGTCGCGGCCGTCGAGGAGGTAGTTGCCGGAAGTTGGGGTGTCGAGGCAGCCGAGCAGGTTCATCAGCGTGGACTTACCGGAACCGGAAGGGCCCATCAGCGCCACGTATTCGTTGGTCTGGATCTGCAGGTCTATGCCGCGGAGGGCGCGGACCTGCGTCTGGCCCATTATATAGGTCTTGGTAAGCTGGGTGATGTCGATGACTGCGGCCATGGGGCGGGTGCTAAGGGTGATCAGATAACTCTCGGCACCCGGAAGAATACCCCGTCGGTGTCCGGTGCGTTTTCCAGCGCACGGTCGCGGTCGAGGTGTTCACCGGCCCGGTCGGGCCGCAGCGCGTGCTCCACTTCGGTGACGTACCGGAGGGGTTCGACGCCGTCGAGGTCGAGCTCGTTCAGCTTCTCCACCATCCCGAGGATGTTCGTCAGGTCGCCGCGCAATTGTTCCACGCGCCGCTCCGGTAACTCGAGTCTGGCAAGTTCGGCCAGGCGCAATACTAGGGCGTCGTCTACGGTCATCGGGATTCTTTTCGACAAAGGTACGGCCGGAGGGTACGAACGTCGGTACCCTTAGTTTTCCCGGCGCTCGATCACCTCCCAGGTGTGGTCGCCGAGCAGTTTTACGGTGGCGATGTAGTCGTAGGGCGGGCGGGGGCCCCACTCCGCCGGGCTTACCAGGCTGAGCACGTGCTGTCCGTTGGTGCGTTCGTAGAGGTAGTAGGTACGGTTGACGATCGGGTCGATGCGCATCTCGGCCTGGTAGATGCGTTCGCTCACCGTCATCCGGTTGCGGATCTCGTTGGCCTGGGTGGCCAGCAGTTCCATCTGCGCGCGGATCTGGTCGAGCTGCATGTTGGTCTGTTCGTACATCGAGCTCATCGCCAGGCCGGTGATCTTGCCGCGATCCACGGGCCGGATCACGGTGGAGCCCCGCTCGTGGGGGTAGGGGAGCAGGCCGGGATTGAGGGCGACCTTGTCGCCGTCAATGGGGTTAATGATGTCCTGCCGTTGGTTCTTTTCCGCTGCCATACGGTGGTAACGACCGAAGGGGAAGGCTGGTTTTTACCGCCCGAAGGGTATGCGCTCCAGTTCCGTCCACGGACCGCCGTCGTAGCGGTAAAAAACCAGGCCGCGCACCCTCAGGGTACAGGGCGTGTAGCGTTCCGAGAGGTGGTGGTGCAGACGCCGGGCGGTGTCTTTGTCCACCTTATTCTGTACGGTAAGGTGGGGCCGCTTCCAGGGCCTGCCGTCCTGTGGCGTGAGGCCGCCGGCAAAGCGTTCGCGCAAGGGGCGGCGGAGCGCCAGCAGCGGGGCGGGATCCACTGCGTAGGCCACCCCGCCGCCGAGCAGGAAGGGGGGAAGCAGCGCCAAGGAAAATCCGGAGGTTTGGGTTAGCAGGTCGCGGGCGAAGGCGATAAATGCCGCACGGTCCTCGCCGTCAATGTGGTGGAAGAGGGTGAGGTGGGCGTCGAGGTGGTTGCGGTCGGGCGGGAAGAAGCGATCGCGCAGCCGCGTGAAGGGCGCGAGGTCCGCTTCCTCGATCCAGGCCGTGACGATCATGGGCCGCCGGTCGGGTGGGGGGAGTGACATGCCCCTCTTACCCCGGCGGCGGCCGCCGGGTTCGGTAAGGACCCCGGCACCCGCGTACCCGCAAAATCCCTATGTTTGGCGTGACCTACCTTCGCGCTATGCAAGCTGTACCCAAGACCCTGCTCCTCCTCCTGCTGGCCCTGGCCGTATCCCCGCTGGGGGCCCAGTACCGCAGCGAGATTCGCACCGCCGACAAGCAACTCGAACTCAATGCCTACAACCTCGCGATCGAGAGCTACCGGCGCGCCCTGGACTCGCGGCCCAATGACGCCGTCGCCCTGGCACGACTGGGCTACGCCTACCAGATGCTGAACCAGATGGATACCGCCCGGGTGTACTACGAGCGGGCGATGGCCGACCGGAAGGTGGAGCCGGCCACGCTGCTCGGCTACGCCCAGACGCTACGCTCCCTCGGCGAGTACGCCCTGGCCGAACCGCTCTTCGTGGCGTACGGGCGCGAGGCCGACGCGACGGTGGGCAAGCAGTACGCGGCCAGTGCCGCCTTCGCCCAGCGGCAGCAGAACGAGAACGCCGGCTTCCGGGCGGAGCGGCTGTCGATCAACAGCCTGGCGGACGACTTCGGTCCCGCCATTCCCCAGCCCGGCCGGCTCGTCTTCAATTCGGCGCGGGCCGACGAGGACTTCGACGGGGTGGTCGGCAACCGTCCCTACGTGGCCACCCTGTCCGCCGACGGCACGGCCACCGACGCCGTACCCGTCAACTTTGGCTACCGCACCGATAATGCGTACGTGGGCCCGGTGAGCTACAGTCCGGACGGCCGGCAGGTGGTCTTCACCCGCAACAACTTCAACACGGGCACGCGAATGATTCCGGAGGCGGGCATCACCCTGTCGCTGCTGATCGCCGACGTCAACATGGAAGGCCGCTGGACGAACGTGCGGCCGCTGCCCTTTAACGGCACCAGTTACAGCACCGGATTCGGCACCTTCGGCACCGACGACCGTACCATCTACTTCGCCAGCGATCGCCCCGGCGGATTCGGGGGGTACGATATCTACCGTGCCACCTACGACGGACAGCGCTGGAGCTCGCTGCCCGAGAACGTGGGCCGGACCGTCAACTCCCAGGGGCACGAGATCACACCCTACTTCGACGGCAACAGCCTGTTTTTCTCGAGTGACTGGCACGCCGGCCTCGGGGGCTACGACGTGTTCCGAGCGGAACTGGACGGTCTGCGCCCGGTGACCCTCTTTCACATGGGCAACGAAGTGAACAGC
>JBGTHX010000332.1:0-11258 GCA_041746055.1 Lewinella sp.
AGCGCAGCGACGACAACCGCAACGACAACGATAACCGCTCCTCCAACAACAACCGCACCCGGCAGCGCGGACGCCGCAGCATGCGCGACGAGAGCAGCCAGAAAGACGATTCCAACCGCGGACGGGGCAACCAGCAAAGCCCGGACGAAAACGACGAGTCCTACAACGACGGCGACCAGGACAACAACCGCGGCCGGGGCCGGGGACGTAACGCCGGCGAAGATAAGGAAACCGCCGAGCAGCGCAACGACCGCTACGCCAACCGGGGCCGCACCGAAGACCGCGACGAAAACCGTGGAAATCGCGGCGGCAACAACAACAATAACAACAACGAACGCGGCCGCAACAGCCCCCGCAACGAGCGGAACGACAACAGTGACCGCGGCCGCAACAACGACAACAACAACCGCGACAACAACAACCGCGAACGCGACAACGATCGTGGCCGCAGTGACAACCGCCGCTCGCAACCGGAATTCAAACTCGACGGTATCATCAGCTCCACCGGTATCCTGGAGATGATGCCCGACGGGTACGGCTTCATGCGCTCGCCCGACTACAATTACATGACCAGCCCGGACGACGTCTACGTCAGCCAGCAGCAGGTCAAGTCGTTCGGCCTCCGCACCGGCGATACCCTCCGCGGTCCCGTCAAACCGCCAAAGGAAGGAGAGAAGTACTTTGCCCTGCTCGATGTCGAGAAGATCAACGGCTTCGACCCCAAGGACGTCCGCGACCGCGTACCCTTCGACTACCTCACCGCCCAGTTCCCCACCGAGAAGTTCACGCTTTCGGGATCGACCCATGGAAAGGACTACGGCATGCGCCTCGTCGACCTCTTCGCCCCCATCGGCAAGGGACAGCGGGGCCTGATCGTCGCCCAGCCCAAGTCGGGTAAGACCTTCCTGCTCAAGGACGTGGCCAACGCCATCGCCAAGAACCACCCCGAGACCTACCTCATCGTGCTGCTCGTCGACGAGCGCCCGGAGGAAGTCACGGACATGAAGCGCAGCGTAAAGGCCGAAGTGATCAGCTCCACCTTCGATGAGCCCGCCGAGAACCACGTCCGCGTCGCCAACGTGGTCCTGGAGAAGTCCAAGCGACTGGTCGAGAGCGGCCACGACGTTTGCATCCTGCTCGACTCCATTACCCGCCTGGCCCGTGCCTACAACACCGTCCAGCCCAGCTCCGGCAAGGTGCTCTCCGGCGGTGTGGAGGCCAACGCCCTACAAAAGCCCAAGAAGTTCTTCGGTGCCGCCCGGAATATCGACGGCGGCGGATCGCTGACCATCCTGGCTACCGCCCTCATCGACACCGGCTCCAAAATGGACCAGGTCATCTTCGAGGAATTCAAGGGTACCGGTAACATGGAACTGCAGCTCGACCGCCAGCTGGCCAACAAGCGCCTGTACCCCAGCATCGACTTCACCCGCTCCAGCACCCGCCGCGACGACCTGCTCCTCGACCGCGACGTGCTCCAGCGGATGTTCATCCTCCGCAATCACCTGGCCGACATGAAGCCCGAGGAAGCCTTCCAATTCCTCATCCGCCACAAGAAGAATACCACCAGCAACGACGAGTTCCTGGCCACGATGAATAGCTAGGAAAGTTTAACCACAGAGGTGCCACAGAGTAATGGCACGGAGTTGCCACAGGGTGTCGTTGATATCTCCGTGGCAACGCTGTGCTGACCTCCGTGGCACCTCTGTGGGTAGTTACAACCCCACAGCCCATATGACTTCCGTAGTCTCCCTAACCCAAAACCCCGTCCAGGAAAACACCTACCTGGTCTACGATAAGGAATCGAAGGAGGCGATCATCTTCGATCCCGGCTGTTACACCCCCGCCGAGGAGAAGGAACTGGCGGGACAAATCGAGCGGTTCGGCCTGAAGCCGGTGAAGCTCATCAATACCCACTGCCACTTCGACCACGTCTTCGGCAATGCCTTCGTGAAGGATACCTACGCACTGGAGCTCGGCATCCACCCGCTGGAGGAGCAGATCCTGGAATCCGCCCCCATGTTCGTACAGGCCTACGGCATGTCGCCGATGACGCCCTCCCCCGCCCCGGACTACTTTATTCACGAGGGAGATTCGGTTACCCTCGGCGCTGCCATTTTTGAGGTGCTGTTCTGCCCGGGCCATTCCCCCGGTAGCCTTTGCTTCTACAATCGGGCGGAGGGCTACGTCATCGCCGGTGACGTCCTCTTCCGCCGCTCGATCGGCCGCACCGACTTGCCCATGGGCGACCACGACGCCCTCATCGGCTCCATCCTCACCAGGCTGATGCCCCTGCCGGACGAGACGGTCGTTTATCCCGGCCACGGTCCCTCCACCACCATCGGCGAGGAGCGTCGGGAAAATCCCTTCCTGTAGCGGTGGCTTCAGCCGGCGGCTGCTACAGATCGTCCAACCCGAAGATGGCTTCGGTCTGCTCAGCGGGTACCTCATCGGTGAGATCGTAAGCGAAGCGGCACCACTCGCACTCCGGCTTACCGCAGCCCTCGAATTGCTGCTCCTGGATACGTTCCCAGGTTTCGCGGAGGATCGCACGGAGGGCATCGGTATCCTTACGGAGGATTTCGATCCGTTCTTCCTGCTGCTGGCCGGAGGGATCGGTGAGGAGATAGCTGATGATCCCTTCCCGCACCGTACGGAGGTTGCCGGGCCGGTTGTCGTAGAGCAGCTTATAAAAGGTGAGCTGCCGCCAGTAGTCTCCGCCGTAAGGCTTCGCCGCGGTGGGCCGCTTCAGTTTGCCACCCCCGCCGCTGCTGGTCTTGTAATCCACCACCCGCACGTGGGCGTCGCTGAGGATATCCACCCGGTCGATCACGCCGGTAAGGGGGATGCCATCCACCTCCGAGTTTCGGATCAGGTACTCGATCTCTACGTCCTGCACCCAGGTGTCGCGGTAGGTATCGTAGTAGGTGCCCAGTTCCCGGCGGCCGCGCTCCAGCCGGCTCTCGTAGCCGGACCGGTTGAGCAAACCACGCCGCTTGGCCAGGGCCACCTCGAAATTATACACGAGTTCCGCGCGGCTGGGGAAGGCGCGGTCCGAATCCCGCTTCATACGGAGGAAGTAATCCTGCAACGCCTCGTGGAGCGCCGATCCGTACACGGTGCGCTCCCGCTCGCGGTCGGGGACGCGCAGCAGTTTTTCGTAGTAGAAGCGCAAGGGACAGTCCAGGTAGGCATACAGCGCGCTGACGCTCAGCCGGAAGTCTGACAGCAGCTGGGCAATGGCACTACGCTCCAGCAGCGGAAATCGGCCCGGGTCCTTGGGCGTCAGTTGGAGGTGGGCCAGTTCGTTCAGGGTGGCGGCGTCCAGACTGGCCTCGCGCTCCGTCACGCCTCCGCCCCCGATCAGCTCGTCCACGAAGGATACGGGCTGCTGTAGTTTGTCCTGCGAGCTGAGTTCGGCGCAGGAGAGCACCACCTCCGAGCGCGCCCGCGTCAGGGCCACGAAGAACAGCCGGCGGCGGGCCTCCTCCTCGTCTTCGGCCCCGGCGTAGGTCAGCGTATCGGGCAGCTTGAAGCGGCTCCGTGAGCGACCACCACCCGCTCCCCAGTTGCGTTCCGAGCAGTCGAGCATCCACACCTTCTCGAATTCGAGACCCTTGGCACTGTGGGCGGTCACGAGCAGTACCGCGTCCGCCTGATCGAGGTGGGAGCGGAGGGGCAATTCAATACGGTTACCATCCATCTGGTCCAGGGTATCCAGCAGGTCGCGGAGCGTCAGGCGGGGCCGGCGGCTGATCTCGCGCAGCACGAAGTCGGTGAAGGTGGCCACGTGCTGCAGCAATTCCGCGCGGTTCTCGTCGTGCAGCACCCCGGCGAGCATGCCGGAGCGGTTCAGTGCGTATTCAACGTACTCCGGCAGCGGCAGACTACCGATCAGACCGATGGCCTCCTCCAGCCAGTTGGCGACCTGCCCGATGGCCGCGCCGTTCTCTACTCCGGCGGGGTACAACTCCGACTGCCGGATATACTCGCGCCAATCGGGGAATTTGCCGTAGGCATTGACCGAATCGATCCGGCCGAGATTGATCAGCGACAGGTCGTAAGGGGCCAGTCCGAAGCAACGGAAATGCAGCACGCGAAACAGCAGGTACTCCCCCGCCCCCGGCCGCTCATATTCCGCCTGTAGGTACCGGAGCAGGTCACGCAACTGGCGTACGGGGCGACCGTCCAGTACGTTGGGGCGGCGCTTGCTGCGGTAGGGGATGCCCGCCCGCTCCAGCAGGTGACGTAGCAGTCCGGCCTGGCTGTGCTTGGCGTAGATCACGGCTATTTCCGTCCACGGCACCCCCGCATCGTGCCAGTGCTTGAGCTGGCCGACGAGGTAGCCGGTCTCCTGCCGGTGATCGGTAAAGCTGAGGTAGGTGATTCCGCGGGAGACCCCGGCACCGGCGTCCCCGCCCTCCACCGTGTGGCTGTTGAGGCGTTTGTCGATGTCGCGGTGGGGCAGGCGGTCGCCGATGCGCAGCGTATTGCGGGTGATGACGGAATCTGCCCCGTCAAGGATCGACTGGATGCTGCGGTAGTTGTCGGTAAGCGTGACCACCGTAATGTCCCGGGCGTAGCGGTTGTGGTAGTCGACCATAGCGTTGAGCCGGGCCCCCTGGAACTCGTAGATGGCCTGGTCGTCGTCGCCCACGATGAAGACGTTGGGGTTCTCCCAGTAGTCGGTGAGGTGGCGGATGATGCGCTCCTGGCTGCCGTTGGTATCCTGGAACTCGTCGACGAGCAGGTAGCGATACCGCTCCTGGTAGCTCCGCAGCAGGCTGGGGTGGTCGTGGAAGGCGCGCAGTACCCAGCCGATCATGTCGCCGTAGTCGTAGCGGCGCTGCCGGCGCAGGGCTTCCTGGTAGGGGCCGAACAGGGCGACTCCCGAAGCCAGTTTCGCCATCGCCAGCCGCTCCTCCTCGATCAGACCGGTCTTGGGGTCGCCGGCCTGCTTGTCCTTATACTTCCGCTTATAGGTGAAGTCGGGGTGGCCCTCCAGGCCGTCGACGTAGCTTTTGATCCGTTGCTGCAACTCGTCCTCCGTCCAGTTTTCGGCCTTCATCTGGGCGAAGAGGTCCTGCAGGTGATCCTCGTAGTGGTAGGTCTCGTGATAGCCGAGCCGGAGCGGGTCGGTCTGCGGCAGGCCGTCCAGCAGCGCGCGGATGATGCGGATCCGCTCTAGCTCGGAGAGCGGCTCCAGGCCCGGCCGACCGAAGTAGTGCAGGTTATTCTGAATGATCTGGCTGCAGAAACTGTGGAAGGTGTAGATGCTCACCCGGTGGGCTTCCGGCCCGATGAAGGCGAGCAGCCGCTCCCGCATGGCCTTCACGCCAGCGTCGGTGAAGGTGAGGCAGAGCACGTTGTGGGCACCGGCGTCGGTCTTGAGCAGGATGTTCCCGATGCGGGCGGCCAGCAGGTGGGTCTTGCCGGTACCCGGGCCGGCAAGCACCATGACGGGGCCCTCGATGGCCTCTACCGCCGCCCGCTGCCGTTCGTTGAGGCGGTCCAGCTCCCGGCGGAAGCCTGCGTTATAGTCGTAGAGTTTCCTGGAACGCAAAATATTAAGGGGTTGGGGAGTAAAGGGGTTAAGGATGCAAGGTAGGGAGAGGTTGAGGGCACCCTTAGCTCCGTATCCCCGTAAGCCCTTCCCCTTAATTCACGAAAAGTGCCGAGATGCTTGCGTTATCGTGGGTATTCTGGATGGCCTTGGCGAACAGCTGCGAGGAAGACAGCACCTTGATCTTGTCGCTCTGCTGCTTCAGGGGTATCGTATCGGAAACAATCACCTCCGTCAGTTGGCTGTTCTGAATATTGTCGTAGGCATTACCGCTCAGCATCGGGTGGGTGGCGACGGCGCGCACGCTCCGGGCCCCCTTCTCCATGATCAGGTCCGCGGCGCGGCAGAGGGTGCCGGCGGTATCGATGAGGTCGTCGACGAGAATCACGTCCGCCCCGCTGACGTCGCCGATCAGGGTCATGCCGGCGATCTCGTTGGCGCGCTTGCGGTACTTGTCGCAGATCACCATGTCGCGCTCGAAGAATTTCGCGTAGGCACGCGCCCGCTTCACGCCGCCCATATCCGGACTGGCGAAGATGACGTTGCTCATATCCTGCTCCTTGAAGTAGGGAAAGAAGACGGCCTGGCTCTGGAGGTGGTCGACGGGAATGTCGAAGAAGCCCTGGATCTGGTCCGCGTGAAAATCCAGCGTCATGATGCGGTCTACCCCGGATGCTTCGAGCAGGTTGGCGATCAGCTTGGCACTGATGGGTACGCGGGGCCGGTCCTTGCGGTCCTGCCGCGCGTAGCCGAAGTAGGGGATCACCGCGCAGACGTAGCCCGCGCTCGCCCGCCGTGCGGCATCGATGGTCAGCAGCATCTCCATCAGGTTGTCACTGGGCTGGAAGGTGCTGCCGATGATGAAGACGTATTCACCGCGCACCGACTCCTCGATGATGGGCTGCATCTCCCCGTCACTGAAGCGGGCCACCCGGAATTGCCCCAGTTCGTGGCCATAGGCCTCAGCGATCTGCTCGGAAAGGTACTGGCTGGTCGTGACCGACAGCAGGGTGACCTTCTCGTTCATGGGGGTCAGACGGGGCTTGTGGGACATGGAAATCTTAAATTGAAAATTTTAAATTTTTAATTGAATCACTTCAGCCGCTCGATCAGCCGGCCGGCCACCCGCAGGAAGTCCATTTCTGTGATGATGCCCACGAGCTCGTTGTCCTTCACTACGGGCAGACAGCCCAGTTTGCCACCACGCATCATTTCCATGGCCTCGTTGATGGTGGTCTGGGGGCTCACCGTGGCGGGGTTGCGGATCATAAGGTCGCCCACCGTCTCGTAGTCGTTCATGTTGTTGTTGATGCGGCCCTTGTGGATGTAGTAGCGTAGCAGCTTGCGGGTGGTGACGAGGCCGCAGAGGTGGCCGTTCTCATCTTCCACGGGCAGGTAGCGGAGCCGCCGCCAGTCCATGAGGTCGCCCACCAGTTCCAGCAGGTCGCTTTCGCGTACCGTGAAGAGGTCGGTCTCCATGAATTCTTCCACCCGCAGTCCTACCGGCCGGTAATCCTTCAGGTCCTCGATCTTGGGGATGGGCCAGGTATGGACGGGGTCATTCTCGAGCTGGCACTGCACCATCTGGGAGGTAAGGATGGTGACGGCCTCGTCGCGGTTCACCCGCTCGGTGAGCTGGGTGAAGGACTTCAGCAGCCAGCGCGCGCCGTTCTGGTGCACTTCCGCGCGGCCCTGGATCACGCCTAAGTAGCGCTCGATGTCGGCCTGGTCAATACCCTGGGCCACCAGTCCGTCGTAGGCCACCGGCAGCAGTTCCTCCAGAATGAGGTCGCGGCAGCTGATCTTACGGTTGTTGAACCAGGTGAACTGGGTATCGATGCCGAATTTCGCGGCCTTCGAGAAGTTGTCCTTCACGTCGGCGAAGCTGAGGTGCTCGCGGATGTCCTTATACTTATGGGCCATGCCCATCATGAGACCGAGCCAGAAGGCGGCGTTGGCCGTCTGGTCCAGTACGGTGGGGCCGGCGGGCAGTACGCGGTTCTCGATGCGGAGGTGGGGCATGCCGTTGTCGCTGATGCCGTAGCAGGGGCGGTTCCAGCGGTACACCGTACCGTTGTGTACCTGCAGGGCGCGGAGCTTGGGCACCTTGCGCTCGGCGATGAGCTCCAGGCTGTCCTCGTCGATCTCGGTGCCGAGCAGCACGCGGAAGCGGGCGATATCCTCCTTATAGATCTCCATGATGCTGTGCTCCAGCCACCGCGTTCCGAAGCTCACGCGCGGCTCGCTCTGCCGCATATGCTCCTTGCTGGAGCGTACGTCGAGCGACTGCTGGAACAGGGCGATGCGCGACTCGTGCCACAGCCGCTTGCCGAAGACCAGCGGCGAGTTCGCGGCGATGGCCAGGATCGGCGCGGCCACCGCCTGGGCGATGTTGTAGAGCGGCACGAAGGTATCGGGGGTTACTTGCAGGTGCACCTGGTAGCTGGTGTTACAGGCCTCGAGCAGGGGGCTGTCGTGGCGGATGTGCAGCTCGTCGATCCCCTGCAGGTTGAGCTCGAAGCCGCGCTCGTTCTTCGACTGTGCCTTGATGGCCTCGATGAGGGCCAGGTAGCGCGGCTTGGGTGTCAGGTTCTCGAGGGCCAGATCGAATTTACGCAGGGTGGGCAGGATGCCGGTGAGCACCAGGTGGGCGTTCTGGGCCTTGGCGGCTTCCTTCACGATCCGCAACTGGTACATATTTTCCTCCTCCATCTTCCGCAGGGCGTCCCCGGCGAAGGTGCGGGGGGTGAAGTTGGTCTCCAGGTTAAAGCGGGCGATCTCCGTGGTGGCCCAGGGGTAGTCCTTCAGCCGCTTCAGCACGTTCATGTTCTTCGGCGTGGGCTTCAGGGTCTTCTTATCGACCAGGCACATTTCCTGCTCCGCCCCGATGCGGATGGTGTCCGTCTCGAACCACTCGTGCCGCAGCATGTACTCCAGCGCCTGCACGTCCTGCAGCAGGTGGTGGGTGAAGGCCGAATGGCTCTCCTGCGTCGGAACGTTCACTTTCTCTTCTCCCATGTACGTATAGTGTTGGCCTGTAAGGTACATCAGCCGAACGCGTGGGCGGGGCCGCAGGTGCAGGGTCTCCCGGGAAAGCGGGGAAATTTTGGATTTCTCCGGATCCCAACCTCCGGTCGGACTACGCAAACACGCGACCGGAGGTCGCGATCCGTAAGAACCGTTCCCTATCTTCGCGCCCTAAATTTTGTGCGCATGGCCACCGAGATCGACTTCAAAGCCCTCACCTCCCACGCCAAGGAGAACGGCTTCATTTACCAGAGCAGCGAGATCTACGACGGTCTGGCCGCTGCCTACGATTACGGTCCCAACGGCGTGCTGCTGAAGAATAACCTGAAGGAGTACTGGTGGCGCAGCATGGTGCAGCTGCACGATAATATAGTCGGCATCGACGCGGCCATCTTCATGCACCCCAAGACCTGGAAGGCCAGCGGCCACGTCGACGCCTTCAACGACCCGCTCATCGACAACAAGGACTCCAAGAAGCGCTTCCGCGCTGACGTGCTCATCGAGGAGCACATGGACAAGATCGAGGGCAAGATCAACAAGGAGATCGCCAAAGCCCAGAAGCGCTTCGGCGGCGACTTCGACGAGGCCCAGTTTCGCGCCACCAACCCCAACGTCCAGCGCTACGTCGCCGAGTACGACGGCATCGCCAAGCGCCTCGCCACCGCCATGACCAACGGCGATATGCCCGAGCTCAAGCAGATCATCGAGGACCTCGGCATCAGCGAACCCGATACCGGCAGCAAGAACTGGACCGACGTGCGGCAGTTCAACCTCATGTTCTCCACCCAGCTCGGCAACATCGCCGGCGAGGAGGGCAAGCTGTACCTGCGCCCCGAGACCGCCCAGGGTATCTTCGTCAACTTTACCAACGTCCAGAAGACCACCCGCCAGAAGCTTCCCTTCGGCATCGCCCAGATCGGAAAGGCCTTCCGCAACGAGATCGTCGCCCGCCAATTCATCTTCCGGATGCGCGAGTTCGAGCAGATGGAGATGCAATTCTTCATTGCCCCCGGCACCCAGCAGGAGTGGTACGAACGGTGGAAGGAGGCCCGCATGAAGTGGCACCTGGCCCTGCATCCCCAGCGCAAACTGCGCTTCCACGACCACGACAATCTGGCCCACTACGCCGACGCGGCCGTCGACATCCAGTTCGAATTCCCCTTCGGCTTCAAGGAGCTCGAGGGCATCCACAGCCGCACCGACTTCGACCTCGGCGCCCACCAGGAGCTCTCCGGCAAAAAGCTGCAGTACTTCGACCCCGAAACCAAGGAAAGCTACGTGCCCTACGTCGTCGAAACCTCCATCGGCGCCGACCGCCTCTTCCTCGCCACCCTCACCCACGCCCTGCGCGACGAGCAGGTACCCGGTCAGGACGACCCGAATAACACCCGCACCGTACTGGCGCTCCACCCCGCCCTGGCGCCCATCAAGGCGGCCATCATGCCCCTCAAGCGCAACGACGAGCGGCTGGTGAATATGGCGAAGGAAATCTTCCACGACCTCCGCTTCCGCTTCGAGGTGCAATACGACGACACCGGCTCCATCGGCAAGCTCTACCGCCGCCAGGACGCGGTAGGCACTCCCTTCTGCATCACCGTAGACTTCGACAGCCTCGAAGACGGCACCGTGACCGTCCGCGACCGCGATACCCTCGAGCAGGTCCGGGTCAAGAAGGAAGATTTGGGGGATATGATCGGGCCTAAGGTGGATATGGGGAATCTACTTCGCTCCGCTCAGTAGTTATTAAACACAGAAGTACCACGGAGGTAAGCACGGAGGTGCCACAAAGATCATTTCAATACGCTCTGTGGCACCTCCGTGCAATACCTCTGTGAACCCTCTGTGTTTACCCCTACAACGTACCGGCAGCCTCCCGGAAAATAGTAGCCAGCACCACCTGCCCGGCAGCCTTCAGCGTACGCTTGTCGATCTTGTCCATATTGTCGTCACCGGTGTGCCAGTGGTCGACGAACTGGGGGCCGCCTCCCTCCTTCTTGGGCAGGTTGATGATGTCGATGGTGGGGATGCCCCCGATCGTATTGATGAAGAAGTGGTCGTCGACGATGGCACCGCCCCGCTCGTTGACGTAGTAGCTGCCGTAGCCCATGCTGTTGGCCAGTCGCCACACCTTACCCACTATTTCCGGCGCATACTTCTCGGAGTAACCTTCCACGGCGAAGTTGGCGTCCCGGGCCCCGACCATATCCAAGAGGATACCGAAGCGGGGCTTGGGGATCGGTACGTTCTTGGCGTAGTACTGCGAGCCAAGGCCCCAGCTGTTGCGGTTGCCGCCGCCGGACTGTCCGTAGTCCTCGGCGTCCAGCAGCACGATGTCGACGCCGATGTTGGGTGTATTCAGCCCCAGTTGTCGGGCCACTTCCAGCAGTACCCCTACCCCGCTACCGCCGTCGTCGGCGCCGTTAACCACGGCCTTCGGGTCATCTTCCAGTTCGCTGTCCGCGAAGGGACGGGTATCCCAGTGGGCGGCCAGGAGGATGCGGTCGGTAAGCTCGGGCGCGTAGCGTGCGATGATATTAGTCTTCATCAACTGGAAGGTGACGGAAGAGCAGAAGGTGGCTTCCCTGGTCGCCGGCTCGAAGCTGCTCAACCGCCACCTCAACGCCATCCTGAAGGCCTGCCACCGCTGGCCCACGCCCGACGAACGCTT